>NZ_LWGJ01001630.1:0-1110 GCF_001635845.1 Oleiphilus sp. HI0132
CGCTTCTATATCCCACTCGCTCTCAACACTTGCGGCATCCATCACTGGAACGGCTGCAAGCTTAAGCGCGAGTATGAAATCATTTAGCGGCATACGTTCAACTAAGCGCTCATCTCCTTTCGCGAAGATAAGCATATCCCTAATCTGATGTTCCAAATGCGTTAAACGAGACATTACTTTTTCCGACAAGTCCACGCGCATCGATTCATCTAATTCAGGCTGACAAAGGTGGCCCGCATACAACATTGCTGTAGATAAGGGCGTACGAATCTGATGAGCAAGGCTAGCAACCATCTTACCCAAAGAGCTCAAACGTTCGGCCCTGCTTACTTGCTCCTGCAACAATCTTGTTTCAGTCAGATCACTAAGGAGTACCAGCTGACCCGGCCCGGATGACATAGAACGAGTTTCAATTTTCACTCTTCGGCCATCTTTTAAAGAAACCTCGTGTCCATCATCGTGCTTTGGCGAAAAACTTCTCGCAATAACATCGACCCAGGCCAAACCTTTCAGCGGTTCGCCAAGTAGATCCATTGCCGCAGGATTACATTCTGTGACTAAACCTTTTTCATCTAGAACAACAACACCTGCCGGAAGCACCTCCAACAAGGTAGACAAGCGATTAGCTAGGTCTTCTTTTTCCTTGCGCTGTGCTTGCTTTTGACTTTCTTCAAGTGAAAGATCACTCTTGAGTTGACTAACCTTGTTCTCAAGGTTTCGGTATGATGAGGTTAATTGCGAAGACAAGTGGTCAAACAAGGACAAAGCTTCTTCGACTTTCTGCTCACCGTTATCTTGAGTAGAGTCAATTTGTCCCTGAAATTTGAATGCAGCATTACCCTCTATTGAAGTGCTGCCAGAACTATCATGCGCAACGCGCGAAACACGTGCATTGATTGCCTCCGAGCTAATAAAAGCAGGTTCATCTATCCAGGTTGCTAGTTTTTGTTGTCCCATGGCTTACCTACATCATTCAGTCAAAACAGTGTGGAATACTATTCGCTTATTTGTCAGCCAAACGCTCTGCGCAGCTCAAATAAGCTTTAACAACCTGATCTAAGCACTATGTAGGCCAAAGTATTTTTTTTCTTTATTATCAGCAACTTAATT
>NZ_LWGJ01001631.1:0-1293 GCF_001635845.1 Oleiphilus sp. HI0132
ATTATCGGCATTGAATGAAAAAACCTGAGCCAGTTTCGTGCTTACGTTTTATTTATTTTAGCTACTAATTCTTAAATTGCTTGGGAATTGGTAAAAAAGTTAAGGAATAAGCTTAATTGATCACCGAGTTAGTTGACTGAGCCAACTTTCCCAGTCGTCATTATCGGAATAGCTTGAAAGCTCATAGTGGAATTTAGCTGGTTCATCTTGTTTGGCAAGGTAGCTAAACTTGTAAGCTTCACAAGCCTGTATTAAGTCTTTGCCTAAGTTATGGGCATTATCAAGATCTGTATTAGGTAAAAGAATTAGAAAGCGTTTGTTGGTGTAGTTACAGATTACGTCAGTTTGGCGTATCCGGCTTTGGCAAATCTGCGATACTTCCACTAGCCACTGTTCGTGATCGCGATACTTTTTAATCATACATTCGCTGCTAAGGCTTAAGCAGGTGACCTGATCCTTATAGCGTCGTTGAAGTTCGGTGGCAGATTTTAGTTTGTGTTTGAAATAAGGAATACTTGTGCAACCGGTTAAAGGGTCAGTTCTAGTGGCGAGTTTTAGATCTTTCTCTAGCTTGGTAAGGTAAGTAAGTAATACCGAGAATAAGCTAAGAAATAATGCAAACGATAAAGCCTGAAAGAAAAATGAGCTACTGTTGTTTTCAGGTGTTAGTGGGAAGCTGAGGCATAGCGCACTCAATGACAAAATCGAGCCAAACTTTACCCCAATTAAAATAAGCGTTGCTGCTGCCAAAGGGAACAGCCAATATAAAACTAATGAGAATTCACTAAGGCTATGGCTGACTAGCGTTATATCAATGCAGACCCACAGTGCGGTGCAGGCTATCAAGAGTTGTTTTTTTCTTGAGGGCGATGAAAGATGAGCAGTGAAGAAAGCCTTTGTAAAGCAAGGCGCGCAGATGAAAAATAGGACACTCTGTGCTATTTGGTCGTTAAGAAACAAGCTAATAGCAAAGAACACACAGAAAAATAGCAGCCCGGAGAGTGCAGCATTATTTAGGTGCTCTTTTGCTTTAGTCATAGGTTCTCGTAGGCTAATGATTCGAGGTATTCAATATTTGGAATTACAGCTTCTTCACCATCCAGTGTGATCATTGCTGAGTCAGCTTTTCCTGGCTTACGGTCAGACTGTTGAGATATCTCATTCCCTACTTTTACAAGTCGGGGGATACCTTGCGTCACAATAGCAAAAAAAGGTAAGTCTTTTTGGTGTTTACCAATAGTATTGACTACCGCAATTCTGGAGTTGGGTGTGACCTTGGCTGCTGAGAGCCCA
>NZ_LWGJ01001632.1:0-911 GCF_001635845.1 Oleiphilus sp. HI0132
CCCGAAAGACCTGTCAGGAAAGCGTATTACCGTGCTCGATAACGCCCCGGAAACCGCACATATCGCAACTCGAATAGGTATGACACCCGTCGCATCTGGCATTCGTAATGCCCTGCAAAAATTTAACAACCGCGCCGTCGATGTCACCGGAGCACCTGCCCTGGCATATGAACCAATGGAGATCTACAAAGGCCTCGCGCCGAATGGAGGCATCATTAATTGGCCAAAGCTACAAATAACCATGCAACTGATCCTTCGCTGGAAAAAAGTACCTGAGGGCTTTGGTCAGAAATCTCGTGACCTGATGACAAATAAGTACCCGGCTCAAATTAAAAAAATTGTAGAAAGCGAGCAAACCATTCTTAAAAATTACTGGATCAATATTTCCCAAGAAACCAAAGACAAATGGAACGAGTTCTTTAGAAAAAGCCGCATTGCGCTACGAGAAGAAGGCGTTTATAACCGCAAAGCCCTCACCTTGTTTAGAAAGATCCGCTGTAAGATGGATGCCAGCTTGGCGGAGTGTACATCCAAAGATAAGGAGTAAGCTCCCATTCGTTTGAGGCACTAGCTAACGGGCCTATTCTTAAGCGGTATCGCAAAAACTAAAAACCGCTCTTCAGCCCCGGCTGTTAAGGTATCAAACGGGTAGCAAGTCGCGAGTATCATCAAATTCTCAACCGATGGCTCCAATTCCGGGAGTAACCAATTCTGGTTAACCACCTCCGTATTAATAATTTGATAGTCACTGCGCTTGCCATCTGCAGTTGTAATCACAAACACATCATTTAACTTCAGATCTTTTAAAAACCTGAAATGGGTGTCTCGATGGCCACTCAAAATACTAAAATCTAAACCCAGGCCACCATCGACATAATCATTCATACCCGGCCCAAACGCTAATACTCGCC
>NZ_LWGJ01001633.1:0-1097 GCF_001635845.1 Oleiphilus sp. HI0132
TCCAATGGCAACTGAAAAACTAGCTGAAGGCATCAGAAAATTTGCTATTGACCAAGTAGCCTTAGAAGGCTTGCTCAGAGACCACCCAGAATGATTCAGCGTTTAATTGCCAAAATAACACAATCAAATCAAGACCAAGCACTATCTGAAACTGACATTTCTACAGTTGCTACCGCATTATTAATTGAGGTTATTAATGCGGACCATAAACAAACCGAGTCTGAGTGGCTGGTACTTCAAGAGCATTGTGCATCTGCGTTTCAGCTTTCAATCAGTGACACTGACGCTTTAATCCGTGAAGCGCGCGAACTATCTCGCTCTGCCACCTCGCTTTGGGAACATACCGACCTTATAAATAAAAAGTTTGATAGCGACTCAAAATATCGCTTAATTCTTGCGATGTGGAAAATTGCTTACGCTGATAGCGATATTGATCGTTATGAAGAGCACCTGATCAGAAAGGTCAGTGATTTGATTTATATACCTCACACCCTGTTCATCAAAGCGAAACACGAAGCTAGTAATATATAGCACTTAGTTTTAGAACGGACGTCATAAATGATAATTATCGGACATAGAGGTGCTCGGAACGAAGCGCCGGAAAACACTGTAACGGGCTTTATTCATGCTCAATCAAATGGCTGTTTGGATTTCGAGTTAGACATTCAATTATCTTCAGATGGAGAGTTGGTAGTCTATCACGACCGAAATTTGTCACGCACAAGCAACCTGCAAGGCAAGATAGCTCATTATCCCTATTCTTTTCTAAGCAAAGTTGATTCCCGACATAATACACCAGGCTGGCACTCTCCCTGTTACATTCCACACCTACAAGAAGTGGTAGATAGCGTACCAAATACTCGAAGCTGGCAATTTGAAGTAAAGAACGATCATCGGCATGTATTGAAACTAATTGTAAAGCGATTACAAGATTTTTTTCGCAGCAATAATCTTTATGATAAGGCAACGGTTACTTCTGCCAGCCGCTGGATTCTACATGAAATAAACCGATTATCGCCAGAAATAGACACCGGCTATGTCGCAGAATACCGGTATCGCAGGCCATTGAAGACCGCTGTATCGCTCGATTGCAAGCT
>NZ_LWGJ01001634.1:0-1313 GCF_001635845.1 Oleiphilus sp. HI0132
AGTATTCCAAGCACAAAGCCTTATACTTAAGCTAACTCTTCTAATAAACCAGGTTTTTTAATTCCAAAGCCTTGAGAGTGGTCAACACCAATAGTTCTTAGAACATTCAGAATTTCATAGTTTTCTACATATTCAGCAACTGTTTTCATACCCATAAAGTGAGCTAACTCATTAATTGATTTGACCAAAGCCTGGTCACGTTCGTTGTTAGCGATATTGCCGATAAACACACCGTCGATTTTAATAAAATCAACAGGAAGTTTTTGAATGTAAGCATAGGACGAAAGACCTGAACCGAAGTCATCTAGTGAGAACTTACATCCAGTCTGCTTTAGTACCCGTATAAATTCGATCGCATCAGCCAGATTTGTAATGGCTGCAGTTTCAGTAATCTCAAAACAAATCATTTCCGGAGGAATCGTGCTAGCTGCAAACTGCCCTAGTATAAACTCAAGGAATGAATCATCACTTAAAGAGTTGCCAGACAAATTAATTGAGAAGCCATCAGATTTAGCAACAGACTCTTCATGTGTCTCCATCCAACGCAATACGTTCTGTATCACCCAGCGGTCAACCATCGCCATTCGTCCAAAGTGTTCTGCTGCTTCGATCAACATAACAGGCGGCAATACCTGACCATTATCCCTAACACCCAAAAGAATTTCGTAATGAGGCTTGGCATTGGGGTCGGTGGTGATCGGACGAATTTCCTGACAGCGAAGTGTCAGCAATTCATCGAGATCCTGATCAAGCTTTTGAACCCACTCCAACATCTGATCACGCTTGTGCTGGTCTTTGTCTAGCGCTTCATACAGTACAACGCGATTTCGCCCATGCTCTTTAGCAGAGTCGCATGCGACACCCGCTTTTCGCATCAAGGTGTCGTAGGAGTCAATTTCAACTTCAAAATCGGCAACACCAATACTCACCGTCGTATTGATAGCATGGTCTTCCCAAGTAAAGCTTTGCGAACTGACTTCTTTACAAATATTTTCTGCTACATCGTTTGTCGTTTCAAGCGAACAATTGACCAAAATCATACCAAATTCATTACCACCCAAACGCCCGCAAAATGCATCTTCCAGGCCTTGTGCTTTAATGGTCTGAGCAACATGCTTCAATAAAGCATCACCAGCATGATGCCCATAGCTGGTATTGGTTAAATTGAACTTATCGACATCGATATAAATCAAAGTCGCTTTACTTTGATTAGTAACAGCACCGGAAATACTTTGTTCTAAGCCGCGTTCAAATGCCTGACGATTAAGTAAACCTGTCAATACATCACAACTAGACTGGCTAGCAAGTTCTTC
>NZ_LWGJ01001635.1:0-1126 GCF_001635845.1 Oleiphilus sp. HI0132
ACCATTTTGCTCATGAAATCGAGTGTTTCGTCAGCTATTTTAAAGCCGAGGTGATAAAAGCGAGCAGCGAAACGAGCCACGCGTAGAATTCTTAGTGGGTCTTCTGTGAAGGCTGGCGAGACGTGCCTGAGTAGTCTGTTCTTCAGATCGTCTTGACCGCCATACGGATCAATCAGCTCACCGTCTGCGCTCATTGCCATCGCATTAATGCTTAGGTCTCTTCTGATAAGGTCTTGTTCTAAAGTGATTGATTTTGACGTGTCAAAGCTGAAGCCTTGGTAGCCCTGACCGTTTTTACGCTCTGTCCGCGCAAGAGCGTACTCTTCTCTAGTTTTGGGGTGGAGAAATACAGGGAAGTCTTGGCCGACCTGGGTAAAGCCTTGTTTAAGCATCTCGTCTGGGTTGCTACCTACTACGACCCAGTCTTTATCCTTGCTGTTAATTTCGAGCAAAGAGTCACGTACAGCACCACCCACAAGGTAGGTTTTCATCACATTCAAGCCCACGGGAGAGAAAGAGCTAGAATGCTAAACCAAATCCTATCGAACCGCCAGCTTCTACTTCACTCAGCATAAATGCAGCCTCAATATTGAAGTGGCGTGGCTGGTATAAAAAACCAGCTGTTAAGGTGTGATCTTCTTTTGAGGCCTCTTCTGTTTCAGCAATATTGAAGCGCGCACCTGCACGTAAGTGGAAGTCATCTCTCCAGTAATACTCACCACCAAAAGATATGAAGCGGGTATTGCCTTCGAAGGCGAACACTTCATCTTCGTTTAGATCAATATCAAGCGTCATCATATAGTCTTCACGGTAAGTGGCTAAACCCACTTTATAGCGTGCTTGAACTGAAGGCTTGCCTCGAGGTAATTCATCAGTGGGTACGGGAGGGGAGAATGTTGAAATGTCGGTTGGAAACATATTCATTCCAGAAATACCGAATACCCACTCGCCTTCTAGCCACCAACCATCCAGGCCGAATTCTTCACGTAAAAAGTTGTCGGTAAACAGGATTGCTAAGCCTATATCTACGTTCCATTCTAGGTTGCTATCACTAGGTCTGTCAGCCGGAGCGTTATTCACATCGTATTCATCTAGCGGCCTTGAAACTTGAGATGCATTGAACTGA
>NZ_LWGJ01001636.1:0-13819 GCF_001635845.1 Oleiphilus sp. HI0132
AAGAATTCGTTTGATAAACCGGCATATTGTCTAAAGCCGTTTTCCTCGGCTTCCTTTATGGCCTGTTTATAACGCTTTGCCGTTTGTTCAAAAGGCGCGCCATCTAAGGCAAGCTGCTCTGCTTCTACCAAAGCAATTTTATGCTCATGATTAAGAGAATATAAATCGGCTCGAAGCTGAAGAATGTGCTTGAGCTCGTTTGATACTTTCTCCAATTTTTTGAATGCTTGATGACTAGCGCCTACAAAGCCCTCTCTCTGAGCACGAATAAAGGCAAGATTACTAAGGCAATATAGGTCAACCATCATAAAATGGCTTTTGAAAAGCCCGTAACTTGCAACCGCGTCAAACAAATGCGCAACCAGTGTTTCGCAATCCGCTTCGTCCCAGAAGAAGTATTCAAAACGGCAATACATGAGAAAGGCTTTGAAAGAACTACCATTGATAATTGCTAACGAGGTCGCCTCGAAGTTTTCGTCGCCAAGCAAGTATTCGTGCTTAAGATAAGATTGCCAAGAGTTTTCAAGTATCGGCAGAAAAGGAACACGCAAAGACTTTTTCTCGACAAAGGCCTTCGCCTCCTCATACTCTGTTAGTAACTCTTCAATGGGAAAGCCCGCAACCGCTTTGATCGTTGATTTCGCAGATAAGCACACCCCTGCTCTAGCAAGCTCTCCTGTCTCAATCCCGGCTTCGAAGCCTCTCTCGTAAGCGTAATATGACTCTGTGACGTGTCCTTTTAGATGTGCAAGTGACACTCCAATTCCATTCCATGCAGAAGCGGAGTCCCTACAGTTCGGATTACTTTCCAGCCACTGCTTAGCTTTTTCACCAGCTTCATAGGCTGCCCCATACTCATCTCTTAACGCCAATAGCATGCCATAGGTAGTTAAGGTCACCAGTGTTGCATCAGTTCGACCATGCAGTGTTGCAGATATCAAACTAGCCTGAATACAAACAGAAGCGAATTCTATGCGTTGCATCAAAAAGCCAGCTAAACCGAAATTAACCAAAACATAATTAGTTAAGTGATGCGACCGATCTTTACATTCTGGCCAGTTTTCAAAATCCTTAATCGGACGCTTAGCCAGCGCATCCCTTAGTTGCGATGCTTGCTCTAACATGATGGCTTTGAGAGAACTTAGGTCATCAGGAATATCAATACCCAATATTGACAAAGCCTGCCGCCCCATTTCTAGCCCAAGTGCGTAGTCTGAGCGGCCTATGGCTTGCACAAGCAGGTAGGCAAGCAACTCCACCTTGTCTAAAGGATCAATAGCATTATCGACCAGCTGGGAGTAAAGTTGCTTAGATGCTTCAAGGTCTCCGTTTAAGTATGCAGCTTCCGCTTTGATTTTATAGAGCTTGAAGCACTTATCATAACTCTCAGCCCATGCATTATCGCCCAATAAAATTAATGCCAAGCTTGAGTATTGATCAGCAGCAAGCCACACACTTGATAGCTTGGCTTTCTCAGCAGGCAAAACATTAAGCTCGATCAGGTTTTCAATTTCCAACTGATCGGAAATAAGCGAGATGCCATGATTAAGCTGCTCCACAAGCTCAAACACCCGTTCTTCTTTTTCGTCATCACTATAAGTCTTATATAGACGCCAGCCTATACTCAGGTGAGTATCGACCCTCTCTTCCTCACCCAAAGACTCATACGCTGCTTGCAACATCCGATCATGAAGGAATTTACACGATGGGATAAAACTATGAATTGCGGTTTCATGGCTCCGCAATGAATAATACTGGCTAAGTAATTTTTGGGGTACCAATACACTTTCGCCGTACTCCCCTTGCAGTGTTTGCTGAAAGCCGCCGATTACAGCTAAAAACCAATCGCCCCCCTCCTGAACAAGCAAGCCTTCTTTTAATGCCAGCCACAAAGATTCAGCAACTTCCTCCATGGGTAAGTCACTGGCAACAGCCAATGTTTCCAAATCAAATCTGGTACCCACACATGCAGCTTTTTGGAGGAGCTTTTGGGTTTTAATCGGTAGCTCAGACATGCGTTCAAGCATGAGCTCGACAACATTATCAGTTATCGACTCTAATTTTATAGTCTCCAAATCCCAAGTCCAATAGTGCTCTGAAATATCAAACGTTACGAGACCTTTCCTATCAAGCGCTTTAAGGAACTCTATCGAGAAAAAAGGGTTGCCTCCTGTTTTTGAAACAACAAGATCTGCCAGCTCTTGAACATCGGCTTGGGTACGCTGAAAAGTATCCATAATTAGCAAACGTAACTGGCCTTTTTTCAGCGGTTTTAGTTTTATATGTTGCGCCTCAAACTTTCGAGCGGCAACTTTGTTTAACATGCTTTGAGCCGGGTGCTGGCTATCAACTTCATTATCTCGATAAGCAAGTAATATAAGAAGGCGACAACCAGGTTCACTGAGCAACTCCGGTATCAGATGCAAAGTTCCGCGGTCTGCCCATTGAATGTCATCAATAAAGATAACCCAGGGCTTATCTTCTGTAATGGTTTTAATGAAAGCCTGAAAAACTAGCACGAAACGAGCAAGCGTCTCTTGTGCACCAAGAAGCAAAGGTGCCTCGTGTTTGCCGAAAAGCAGTTCCAATTCCGGAAGGAATTCAATTAACACTCTGACGTTATTACCCAAAGCTTCACCTAAGCGTTTACGCAGTGAAAGCAGCTGATCTTCAGGTAACCTTAGTTCTTGTTTTAGCCAGTTTGTCAGAGCTGCCTTAATCGCAGAGTATGGTGTATTTTGTTGGAATTGATCGAACTTACCGCTTATAAAGACGCCATTGCTCGCTGCGATGGGTTTGTACACTTCGTGAATCAATGCTGACTTGCCGATCCCTGAGTAACCGCAAACTGTCAGTAATTGGGGCCGACCTTGTTTCGCTTTATCAAAGCTTTCAAGCAAAAGGCCAAGCTCTTCATTTCGGCCACATAAGGTCTGAGGTATGCAAAAGCGACTAGATACATCGTTAGTCGCCAGCAAAAAATCATTTACCGTGCCATCTTTAACAATTGAACGCTGACAATGCAGCAAATCATGCTTTAGACCGAATGCGCTCTGGTATCTATCTTCAGCATTTTTCATCATCATTTTATCAATAATTGATGAAATAGCTGCTGGTAAAGCTGGCCTTTTAGTCGAAGCGCTCTGCTGTTGAGTCGCCATGTGGGCATACACTATACCCAGAGCATCATCAGCTTCGAATGGTAAGTCTCCCGTCAGAAGTTTATAGAAAGTTACGCCCAGAGTGTAAATATCACTTCGGTAGTCTATAGCACGGTTCATTCGCCCTGTTTGCTCGGGAGAAATATAACTTAAAATACCTTCAAGCTTATCAGGCTCGATAATGGCTGGCTGTTCGCGCGTTAATAATGAGGCCAGACCGAAATCGATAATTTGTACTCTTCCGGTATCCGGATTCAGAACGATATTTCCGGGATGCAAGTCTTTATGAATTACTTGAGCATGGTGAATCGCATCCAAGGCATCAGCGAGTTGAATAGCAATATCAAGGAATAGAGGAACAGGCAATTGATGGGAGTCTTGACTTTCAGCATAACGTTTTAAGTCCATGCCCGAATATCTTCCATCACCATACAAGGCGATAAAGAATCATCGATCAATTCCATTGCTTTAACGATGTTCGGGTGGTCAAACATCTGAAGAACTTCGTAGCTGAAAGCCATACGGGCACGCTGACTTTCTATATCGCAATTCTCACCGCAGGCACGGAGAATGACGCCCTCGCCTGTGGCTGCATTTTGGGCGCGAAATACCCTTGTTCCAACGCTTGAGAAAAGCGTTTCACTAATCGCATAATTAGGTATTTGGAACATACAACCTCATCGCCTGCTATCTTACTTATTCTTTTAAGTATAGCAGTCAAATCAGAGTAACCAGCATTATGGATGCCATGCAATAAGCACTGGCCAAATGACGCTCAACAGTTACTTAATCTGAAAGCTTATCGGTATTTCGATATAGCTGGCGACGTTCTTACCGTTGACTTGTGCAGGCTTAAACGTCCAGGAATCTTGCACAGTTTCCCAAGCGGTATAATCCAACACACCATAGTGGCTGCTTTGAATAATTAGTAAGCTCTCGACACCACCGTTGGGGTCGACATTCACTCCAATCACAACAGTACCCTGCCAGCCCCGTTTTGCAGCAATGGGAGGATATTTGGGTTCCGGGTTATCAGCACTTCCTAAAACATAGGAAGGTTTAGGTATTAACTCTAGCGCCTCAGGTTCCGTTTCCTGTACTTCTACAGGCTTTTCATCAGGTGGCTCATCGGCTTTCGTTTCGCTTGGTGGCTGATTGGGCTCAATAGAATTATTTTGCTCAATTTTTTGCTCGCTATAAAGGGCTCTAGTAGTCTCGACGGAACTCAGTACAACATCACGTATACTCGGTTTAACGATATCCTGTGATTTTGATTTCGGTACTTCGTCGGACCTGTCACTTTTCTCTCTCTTAGTCTTTTTTTGTTCAGACTCAAGTATGCTTTCCTTACTATTTTGCTTGTGTGTTTTTGGTTTTTCTGGGAGTTCCGGCCTCTTTTGTTCCACTTCACGAGGCATTTGAGCAGATACGTTTTCAACAATCTCCTTATCAGCGGGGTCCCCCTCCTCTTGCGAGGGTCTTAAGGAAACATTAACCGAAGTTTTTCCAATCGGCGCAAAGATTTCGTTCTGTCCTTCCCAAAGACTCAGCGCAATATGTGCCAAAAATGACAGTATAATCGCACCGGCTAAGGCTTTTCTTGGCCGAGAACTTGAACCACTAGCAATGGGTGAATCTATTGACAAGAACTTGTTTTCCATGGGTTGGGACTAAAGAAACGGAAACTGTGTGGAATAATACATTGAAATATAAACTTTTCTCTAAAGTTATCTATACTTTTAACCTGTAAAGAGATTGAAGACCACTTATTTACCAGCAGAAGTAGCGAGAAGAGAAGTTAAACATGGCAAACATATTAGTTGTTGATGACTCTGCATCAATGAGACAAATGATCAAATTCACCCTCGAGATCGCCTGACACAAAGTGACCGAAGCAACTGACGGTTTACAGGGTTTGCACCAAGCAAAAGATAATGCTTACGAGTTAATCATATCGGATGTAAATATGCCCAATATGAGTGGCATTGAGATGACAGCTGAGGTGCGTGCGCTTGGCTCGCATAAGTCTACACCCATTCTGTTACTCACAACCGAGTCAGGTCTTGATAAGAAAACCGAAGGCAAAAAAGCGGGAGCAACCGGCTGGCTAGTTAAGCCATTCGACCCGGAGCAGCTTACCAAAATAGTTAATAAGGTACTCTAGTCTATCGGGTACTCGTTAGCGGTTTGATGCTTCACAAATGAGCGTTTGTTTTTTAAGCACGCTCATTCTTTTTATCTCTACCTCTCTCTTAGTAGCCTCTGAGCGACTCTCAAAATCTTGAGAATAAACGATCTCTCTAGGTTCATGACCACGGAAAAACTTGGCGCCCTTCCCCGCCTTTTTCTCAAACATTTCGCAATGTTCTTTAAATCGCCGATCAATATCCGTGCTGATGCCGGTATATAGTTTTCCACAGGATGTTCGGATCATGTAGACCTGCCAAGACATCAATAAGCCTCTAAATTCATTATTCAGTTAAATATACACTAATTAACCACGGCGATGCGTAGCCGGAGTCATTCAGCTTATATCTTACACCACAACGACGCTCTGTTCTTGAGTGTACCCAAAGCAAGCACTATAATGCAGCCTCTGCAAACAATTGGATAACTCAATGTCGGATCAGCCTTCGCAAAACTCAGCAAATGACACCCAAGAAACAAGCCAGCTCGATGAAACGAAAAGGGCTGAATTCAACCGATTGTTTTGGCATAGCCGCCGAGGAATGCTCGAACTTGATGTGCTGTTAGTGCCATTCTTGAAAGAGGCCTACTCTACTCTTCCTGAAGATGACCAAGCCCGTTTTAGAAACTTATTAGATTGTGAAGACCCCGATCTTTTTGCTTGGTTTATGCGTAACGGAGCACCAGAAGACCCGGATCACGCTCGCATAGTTAAGATTATTCTTGACCGTGTTCAGCCAGACTAAAGTTCAGTTTATACCGTCCAAGTTACTTGCGGGAGTAATTTTGCTCCCGTATGCCGCGGCTATTTTTCTTAGCCTTACTCACGAAATTTATCTGCCGCTAAAAGTTTCTATCTGCTTGATATGCACACTAGCTGGTTTTTACCATCTGCTAAGTCGAGCTTTGCTTCGCTCTCGCTTTGCTATCACTTCCTTAGTTGTTTCCAACGAGAACCTTAGTATTTACTTTTCGAACGAAGATGCAATCAACGGACAAATACTTGGAAAAAGTTTTATCTCCAGATATCTTTGCTTACTTACGGTAAAACATGCTCCTCTTATTGATAGTCGCCTAGCCTTTATTAGTGCGTACACAAGTAAATCTCATATATTAGTTACACCTCTAAACCTTGAGTGTCCAGATTCATTTAGACGTTTTCGCGTCTTTAGCAAATTCGGCAATATCAATATAAAGCACCGCGATGCTGTATAATCGCTAAATACTAAAAAACTAATTACAACTGACAGTTACCACATTATGACTCACATGTTTATCAATCTACCCAGTCGTTTTATCAGCATCACTGGTGAAGACTCAGAAAAGTTTCTTCAAGGTCAATGCTCTACTGATATCAACTCCCTAGATTCGAACCATTTCTCTTATGGCACCCTGAACACACCCAAGGGACGTATATATGGCTTGTTTAAAGTTGTACGGATTTCAAATGGTTTATTGCTGTCCGTAGATGAAAGCTGCTTTGAACATATCCTCAAGACCTTAAGCAAATACGCAGTTTTCTTTAAGTGCGAACTCAAAGAAGCTAACTTTCACTCTTATGGTTGTAGCACGCCATCATTAGCAGTTATATGTGAGCGCTACCCTGAATTGGCCGCATTAAAAGCCCCCGAAGACAATTCAAACAAAGCAGGTGATGACAACACCCTGTTAATAAGACTACCCGGTAAGCAAGGCCTTTTGGAGTTCTGGTCCCAACAAGTACCCGATGACAGCTGTTCAGATACTGAGGCCCTTGAAAACTGGCTGGCGAAAGAAACTAAAGCAGGTATTCCACAAGTATTTTCTGCCACACAAGAACAGTTCATTCTTCAGGAGCTGAATCTACATGAATTGGGTGCAGTCAGCTTTAAAAAAGGATGTTATACCGGACAGGAAATCATCGCCCGTATGAAGTTCTTAGGTAAGCTTAAAAAGCGCATGTGTTTACTTGAAGGAAATGGCACTGCCGCCGATCAACTCGAGCCAGGTGCCGATGTGTTTATTAAAACTATCGAAGGTTTGCCCAAGAAAGTCGGTAAGCTCGTCCGAGCCCATACATTGACAGATACGATTATTACTGCTTTAGCTGTGCTAAACAAGGAACAAGTCGATACAGGTGAGACAACGTATATCGGCTCCGACCTGGATACTGGGTTTATTGTGTCTGACCTTAGTTATTCTTAAGAAAACTATAACGAACTCAGGTTTTTTACTTCGTTCCGATAATTTCTAGAACAAAAGCGTTTTGCTCTGCTATAACTAATGAGTAGATGAAAAACATCTTGAATCGAGGTATTCATGTCAGAAATTGGTCAGAAGATAAAACAAGATATATTGGAAGCAATTGAGAACGACACTATTGTCTTACCAACGCTTCCTGAAATTGCTTTAGATGTTAAGAGAATCAGCGAAGACGAAGATTCGGGGTTATTCGACCTGATCGACGTTATTAACAAAGATACTGCCTTATCAGCACGCCTACTCAAGGTTAGCAACAGCCCTTTGTTTCGCGGTGCAAATGAAATCACTACGCTAAACATGGCAGTAAACCGCTTAGGCATGCAATATACGAGTAATCTTGCAACAGGCCTCGCAATGGAGCAGATGTTCCAAGCAACTTCAGAGATGATCGACAAGCGTATGCGCGAGACTTGGGAGCGCAGTACCGAAGTAGCGGGTATATGTAGTGTGCTCGCACGGCAGCACCCTCATCTGGCTGCAGGCCAAGCGACGTTGGCCGGACTCGTTTATTCCATCGGTTCTTTGCCGGTCCTTAAGTACGTTGAAGATAACGACGTTCAAATAAATAGCGTAATGCTCGACAACCTTTTGGATGAACTTCAGCCCATCGTGGGTCAGAAGATATTAGAGAAATGGGACTTTCCATCCGAGCTCAAACCTGTACCCAAAGAGTGTGTTAATTTCACTCGAGAAGTTGAAAAAGCGGATTACGCCGATTTGGTCATGGTTGCCATGCTACACAGCTATGCTGGCTCAGAACACCACTATGTAGAGATGGACTGGTCGCACATTACAGCGTTTGAACGTATTGGCGTTGACCCAACTATGGACCCGAATGCAGATGAAGACCTAAGTGCTGAAATGGAAGCAGCAATGGCGTTGCTAAATGCCTAATAGAATAAGCAGGCCTAAGACATAAAAAAAGCCGATCACTTGATCGGCTTTTTATTAGATAAATACTTAATTTTTAAACAACAGACGCCCAGTTTATTGGCTGTTTACCATTATCTATCAAGTATTGATTTGTCCTTGAGAAATGGCGACAGCCAAAAAAACCACGATAGGCAGAAAGCGGCGAAGGGTGCGGTCCTTCCAATACAAAGTGCTTCTGACGATCAATCAGCTTACCTTTCTTTTGGGCATAACTCCCCCAAAGCAGGAAAACAACACCAGACCGTTGCTGATTCAGCACCTCAATAACCCTGTCAGTAAACGTTTCCCAACCTTTTCCTTGGTGGGCACCAGCTCGAGCCTGCTCAACCGTCAACACCGCATTCAGCAATAGCACACCTTGATCGGCCCAAGAAATTAGATTTCCTGAACTTGGAATCGGCATGCCTGTATCCGTGTTGAGTTCTTGATATATATTACGTAATGAAGGCGGTATTGCTACACCCGGCTGAACCGAGAAACACAAACCATGCGCCTGCCCAGGCCCGTGATACGGGTCCTGCCCGATAATAACAACCTTTACCTCTTCAAAAGCGGTATGATTCAGCGCATTGAAGATTTCGGAGCCTTGCGGATAAATAATTTTACCCGCAGCCTTTTCGCTGCTTAGAAATCCACGTAAAGACTGCATGTAAGGCAGGGTAAGCTGGTCGCCGACAACTTGCTGCCAGGACTCACTCAGTCTACCTTCTTTTTCTGAACCTTCAGCCATCATATGAAACCCAAACAATAAGCCCCTTATTAAGATACTGGCTTCATGTGCGGGAACAAAATAACGTCTTTAATGGTTGGGCTGTCGGTAAATAGCATCACTAGCCTATCAATACCGATACCCTCACCTGCAGTAGGTGGCATACCGTATTCAAGAGCCTGGATGTAATCTGAGTCGTAATGCATCGCTTCATCATCACCAGCATCTTTTTCTTCAACCTGCTTGCGGAAGCGGTCAGCCTGGTCTTCAGCGTCATTAAGCTCCGAAAAGCCATTTGCCAATTCACGGCCGCCAACAAAGAACTCAAAACGGTCAGTGATAAATGGGTTGTCATCATTTCGACGCGCTAATGGAGAAACTTCCCATGGGTAGGCAGTAATAAAAGTAGGCTGATCGAGCTTTTCTTCAGCAGTCTCTTCAAAGATTTCGCATAACCACTTACCTGCACCCCAGGCAGATTGCTTAGCATCTTCTCTAATACCGACCTGGCGTCCATAGGCAATCATTTGCTCCAAGTTATTTCCGGCGTCGTTGATGATAGACGGCTCAAAGTCTGGATTGTACTTAAGCACAGCTTCGGCCATTGTCATGCGCTCGAAGGGTTTGGCAAAGTCATAGACCGTCTCGGCAATCACTTCGCCATCTGCATCTTTCTTAGTTGATTTAATGTCAGTTGTACCCAGTACATCCAAGGCGATAGTACGCAGCATGTCTTCAGTAGTATCCATTAAGTCATGATAAGTTGCGTAAGCCTGGTAGAATTCGATCATTGTGAATTCAGGATTATGACGGGTCGAAAGACCTTCATTTCTGAAGTTACGGTTAATTTCAAACACTCGCTCAAAACCACCCACAACCAAGCGCTTCAAGTACAATTCTGGCGCGATACGCAAGTACATACCGATATCCAGTGCATTGTGATGCGTTTCAAAAGGCTTAGCCGTTGCGCCACCAGGAATGGTTTGCAGCATCGGTGTTTCAACTTCCATAAAGTCACGATCACTTAGGTATTTACGAATCCCCTCAATAATCTTGGAGCGAACCATAAACAAATCGCGAGTTTCCTGGTTGATGATCAAGTCAACATAGCGCTGACGATACTTAGTTTCCTGATCCGCCAAGCCGTGAAACTTATCCGGTAAAGGGCGTAGTGCCTTAGTCAGGATAACCACATCTTCTGCACGTTCTATATTAACAAATAACTCGCCCTTACCCGACTTATGCAGGGCACCCCGTACACCAACAATATCACCTAAATCAAAACGGGTTTTGTAGCCAATTTCTTTTTGAATATCTTTTGGTACGTAATACTGCATACCACCCGATACATCAGAAATCTTAGTAAATGGCCCCCGCTGAAACATGATTCGACCCGCAACAGATACTTGGTTATCCTGTTCTTCTAGCTCTGGCTTAGAGAACTCACCGAACTTTTCTAACAGATCTCCTGCTAAATCTTTTCGCTCGAAGTCATTACGGTGACCATTTGCTGAACAACCATCACGCAGTTCCTTGAGTTTGTTCTTACGCTCAGTGATCAACTTATTTTGGTCTTCAGTGTTCGTAGTATTCTGTTCGTTCGACATATTTTCTTCCAATTACTTATCCATTGCTGCCACCAAAGACGATAGCAGCAAACTAAAAATTAAAGGCCTTGCTTAAGACTGGCTTCGATAAACTGATCCAGGTCGCCATCTAAGACATTATTGCAGTTACTGGTCTCAACATTGGTTCGCAGATCTTTGATCCGCGAAGAGTCCAGTACATAGGAGCGGATTTGACTTCCCCAACCAATATCTGACTTAGTATCTTCCAATGCTTGTGCCGCTTCGCTACGCTTCATCATCTCTAGCTCATATAACTTTGCTCGAAGCTGCTGCATAGCCTTATCTTTGTTTTGATGCTGTGAACGTTGGTTCTGGCATTGGACCACAATACCGCTTGGCTCATGAGTAATACGTATTGCTGAATCGGTTGTATTAACGTGCTGGCCGCCCGCACCACTAGAGCGATACGTATCAATACGCAGGTCTGCCGGGTTAATTTCAATATCGACGTTATCATCAATTTCCGGTGATACAAACACCGATGCAAAAGAAGTATGGCGACGGCTGCCTGAATCAAAAGGAGATTTTCTTACCAAGCGATGGACACCTGTCTCTGTACGTAACCAACCAAATGCATATTCACCGGTAAATTGGATTGTCGCACTTTTGATGCCGGCAACTTCACCGTCGGAGAGTTCAATGATTTCAGTCTTGAAACCTTTCTTCTCCCCCCACCGTAAGAACATACGCAATAACATGCTGGCCCAATCTTGAGCCTCGGTACCACCTGAGCCAGACTGAATATCGAGATATGCGTTGTTTTCATCCATCTCGCCAGAAAACATTCTTCGAAACTCTAGCGTTTCAAGCTTTTCACTTAGCGTGCCAAGCTCATCTTCAACAGCAGAAACCGTTTCTTCATCTTGCTCTTCCACAGCCATATCCAGCAGCTCCTGAGCGTCCACCAGACCAACGTCGAGATTTTCTATGGTTGCTACAACAGCTTCTAGATTAGAGCGTTCTTTGCCAAGCGCTTGCGCGTTGTCCGGATCATCCCAGACACTAGGCAATTCTAATTCACGTTCAACTTCTACAAGTCGCTCTTTTTTTACATCAAAGTCAAAGATACCCCCTAAGCGTTTGCACACGCTCAGACATATCTTTTATTTGCTGCACTAGCGGGTTTACTTCCAACATCTATTGACTCACATTCCTTAAAACTGAAAAAAGCGAAATAACACACTTAATAAAGCGCGCCATTCTACCGCTAAGCTAAAACCGCTCCAACCAATTTTTCATTTCTTTCGCAGTTTCCGGCCAGCTTGGCTCTAATAAAATCTCATGCAACGCCTTTGGAACGATTTTTCTTTGCTTATTAGTCATCTCTAAACGATCAAATAAGTGTTCACTCACCCAGGGCTCAACGAGTTCATCGCCTTCTCCGTGCCATATAGCGATGGGCGTTTTGATTTGCGAAGCCTGCTTGCGTAGCTTAGTAACTGCCGATAAATACTCTGTAAACCAACGTGCACTAACCTTACCGTGATTAAATGGGTCTGTGGCATAAGCGGCAACAACCTCGGGATCAGAACACACCACACTTGCTTCTATGGGATGAGCAAGACTGAGTCTAGGTAGAAAGAAACTCATTGTATTGCCAATAACACGCGTAAACCACGGGACAGCAATTGAAACATCAGCCGCTGGCCCACTTAAGGCTACACCACTGAATCGGCCAGGATACTCTAACAAGTGGTGCAAACTAATCATTCCACCCATCGAATGACCAAGTAAATATTGCTTTTCTTCCATGACTGTAGAACGCAGTGTTTCCAAGTCTTGCGCGTAGTCACTCCAACGCCTTACATGCCCGCGCTTACCTTCAGACTGACCATGCCCTCGATGATCTAGCGCATAGACTGCGTATCCCTGGGAAACAAACCACTCAGCAATGCACTGATAACGCCCCGCATGTTCACTCCAGCCATGCGAAATAACAATCGCAGCTTTAGCATTTTGATTAGGCCAGTAGTAGAAGTTCAGCAGTAAACCATCATCCGTTTCTACCTTTGATTGAGTCGGTGCAAGCCTTGCTACACTCATTCGCTTTGTTTCCTTTATTAGTCTATATACTGAAAATAAGTTTTATTGAATTTTGGAGCAAGTANAGTAAATTATGGTGCCTACTATTTAGCGCCTAAGTGTATCGTTTTTATGGCCGATAGTTTACCCTATTGGCGACCTCATTTCTGACGATTTTTAGCTATGCGCATTTCACTCTCTCATCATGCAAAACAACTCGCTAAGCCCAATACTGCTTGCAGCAACCGGTGCCTCTCCAAGCTCTGCGTATTGAGAGCTGATTCGAATAGTAAGCTAAGTCAGTAACCAAGTATATTGTAATGACTGAATGCCACTCAAAGGGAATATTCAAATGAAATATAACAACATTCTTGAAACCATCGGCAACACGCCGCACGTACGAATCAACAAGCTTTTCCGAGACGATATCGAAGTATGGATGAAGGTCGAACGCTTTAATCCCGGCGGCAGCATTAAAGACCGTATTGGCCTCGCTATGATCGAGGCCGCCGAGAAGTCAGACCAGATCAACAAAGATACCGTTATTGTTGAACCGACATCAGGAAACACCGGCATCGGTCTGGCTCAAGCAGCTGCGGTAAAAGGCTATAAGCTGATTCTAGTTATGCCGGAGTCAATGTCTATAGAACGTCGAAAGTACATGACAGCTCTGGGTGCCGAGCTCGTACTAACACCAAAAGAAAAAGGCATGGGCGGTGCAATTGAAACAGCTGCCGAACTAGTTACAAAAGGCAGTAATCACTGGATGCCACAACAATTTACCAATGCTGAAAATGTTGCGATCCATCGCCGTACTACTGCGCAAGAGATTATTTCCGATTTCCCCGATGGTCTTGATTATCTGATTACCGGTGTTGGCACTGGCGGTCATATCACTGGCTGTACAGAGGAACTTCGTAAAGCCTTCCCTTCTATAC
>NZ_LWGJ01001637.1:0-605 GCF_001635845.1 Oleiphilus sp. HI0132
TAGACCACCCATATCCTTGATACCACCAATACTACGCTCTAGCTTCTGCATTTCGCGAGTCAGCATCAAAGATTCTTTTTTAGTCAACTTATCAAAAGTACCATCAGTGCTTTGAGTCTCAAGATCGCGGAAACGACGAATGCTCTGACGAATCGTTTTGTAGTTAGTCAACATACCACCCAACCAACGGTGGTTTACGTAAGGCATACCAGCGCGGCTTGCCTCTTCTTTAACAATCTTGCCAGCAGCACGCTTAGTACCAACGAACAATACCTTGTTCTTACCCTCTGACAGCTTTTTAACGAAAGCTAAAGATTCATTAAACGCAGGAACTGTTTGCTCCAGGTTAATGATATGAATTTTGTTACGAGCACCAAAGATGTACTTACCCATTTTAGGGTTCCAGTAACGAGTTTGGTGACCAAAGTGTACACCTGCTTTAAGCAGGTCACGCATAGATACTGATGCCATGTTCTTTTCCTTTAATATGTTTGGGTTAGACCTCCACGAGTCCCATTAATCAACCATGAACCAAAACCACCGTAGCAGAAGCAGAACACAGCACCCAGATCAATGTGTCGAAACGTGTGCGGATTTAAGTCAAT
>NZ_LWGJ01001638.1:0-1975 GCF_001635845.1 Oleiphilus sp. HI0132
GTAAACTCACTATCGTGCCGCTGGTAGAGAGTGCAGCCCTGCTATCAACTTTGTGGCAAGCGGGCGTCAACTATATTCAGGGTTACTACCTGCAAGCACCCTCTACAGAAATGAACTACGACTTTAGCGAAGAAAACTAATTGGAAAGCTTATTTCTCTTTCAGTTTGGCCAACTCCCAGAGCTGGTCTAGTTGAGTTAAGGGCACCTCGCTCACAGAAGTGCCCTGATTGCCCAATTGCTCCTCGATAAATTGAAAGCGCGAAGTAAACTTATCATTGGTAAGCTGAAGCGCATCTTGAGGAAGTACACCTAGAAAGC
This sequence comes from Oleiphilus sp. HI0132, assembly GCF_001635845.1. NCBI lineage: Bacteria > Pseudomonadati > Pseudomonadota > Gammaproteobacteria > Oceanospirillales > Oleiphilaceae > Oleiphilus > Oleiphilus sp. HI0132. Next base: position 320 of record NZ_LWGJ01001638.1, read on the forward strand.
GCGATAGATTCAAGCAGCTGAAAAGCAAGTCACCAAACTCAGCTCGAATTTCAGGCCTTTTAAAAAGGTCTTCAGCCGTGCTTGTCTTACACTGCGCTTTCGCTTTTATGACTTCCTGCTTAAGCTCGTCCAGTTCTTCAGCTATTTTATCAAAAACTGGCTCTATTTCAGGCCAATCAAAGCCGTGCTTAGCTGCGCGCGCTTGAATATCCAAAGCCTGGCTCAGTACTCCATCTTTATTGGAAGCACCTTCTAGAATACTATCCTGAGCCTTTTTAACTTTCTCTGAAGACACCAAAGCTCCTTAGTTACGTTTTCTGCGAGCATCAATAATATTGGGTAATTGCTTGATCTTGGCTAGGGCTTGCCCAAGACTCGCCAAGCTCGACACATCCATTGCAATGGTAATGGTCGCAATATTTTCTTGTGGGTCAGAGTATGAATTCACGCCCGTTACATTGACCTTCTCGTTAGCTAGTACAATCGTTATATCCCGAAGCAGGCCTTCTCGGTCATAGGCTTGAATCTCAATACCCACACCATAGGCTGCATCGGCTTCATAGCCCCAGGAAACTTCTATAATACGATTTGGCTCCAAGTCTTCAAGCTGGAGCAAATTCATACAATCCTGTCGGTGTATCGAGACGCCTCGTCCAACTGTTATATAACCCGTAATTGGGTCTCCTGGCACAGGCTGGCAACACTTCGCCATAGTTGTTAGTAAGCGCCCAACGCCCTTGATCTTGATATCATCTCGCCCAGCACTATTCGCCGCTTTCTGCTGTGGTGCACCAAGACGAAGATCCAATTGCTGTTCTTTAGGCTGCAGAATTTTCTGAGCAACATTCGCTATATGCGTTGGCTTCACGTCTCCTGCACCAATCGCCGCAAATAGGTCATCCACCTTATTGAACTGAGTTTGTTCCACAAGTTCCGAGTAATGGATATCGCCAATAGACAAGCGCTTAAGCTCATCCTCCAGAAGTATTCGGCCATCAGTGATATTCTGAGATCGATTCTGTTGCTTAAACCAATGAACCAGCTTGGCTCGTGAGCGCGAGGTCTGAATATAGCCTAAACTCGGATTTAACCAGTCACGGCTCGGCGAAGCCTGGTTAGAGGTTAGAATATGAATCTGCTCGCCAGTTCGAAGCGGGTAAGTTAACGGCACGATACGACCATTTACTTTAGCACCACGACAAGCATGGCCCACCTCAGTATGAACACGGTAAGCAAAATCTACCGGCGTTGCGCCATTTGGCAAATCAACAACATGGCCATCAGGTGTAAATACGTAAATACGGTCTTCACCAACGTCTGAGCTTAGCTGGTTTGCAATTTCCGAGGCATCACCCACCTCCTCTTGCCATTCCAGTACTTGTCTAAGCCAGTTGATCTTTTCCTCATACCCTGAAGATCGACTTTTAACATCGGTACCTTTATAGCGCCAGTGAGCACAAACTCCCAGTTCGGCTTCCTCGTGCATTTCCCTCGTACGGATCTGCACTTCCATGACCTTTCCTTCTGGCCCAATGACAGCTGTGTGCAAAGAGCGATAGCCATTTTCTTTCGGGTTAGCAATATAGTCATCAAATTCGTAAGGAATATGCTTCCACAAGGAATGCACAACACCTAGTACCGAATAACAGTCTTGTA
>NZ_LWGJ01001639.1:0-1246 GCF_001635845.1 Oleiphilus sp. HI0132
ACTTCACTAGGGCTAACAATATTCGCCATTGAAGGGTTAACTTCAGAGTTCATATACTCAAAATCAATTTTGAAAACTGCGCTCCACGCTTCCTTCATATCGATAAAGACTTGTTCGAGTACCATATGAACAACCCGAATCTCGGTAGGCGTAAACTCACGCCCTTCAATTTTTGCATGACGCCCATCACCACCAAAGAAGTTATCAACAAGTTTAAAAACTAGCTTGGCATCAAAAATAAATAAACCAGCTCCGCGAAGAGGTCTGATTTTGACAATATTTAAACTGGTAGGAACGTAAAGAGTATGGATATACTCTCCAAACTTCATGATCTGGACACCGCCCGTAGAAACGTCGGCGTTTCTACGGAGCAGGTTAAACAAGCTGATTCTGGTGTAGCGGGCAAACCTTTCATTGATCATTTCGAGCGTAGGCATGCGCCCGCGCACAATTCTATCTTGGCTCGCTAAGTCGTAATTGCGTATACCTTCTTCATCGGCATCGTCCTCCGTGTCGATATCACCATCATCGACACCATGCAATAACGCATCTATCTCGTCTTGTGATAATAAATCTTGCACACTAATACCTGACTATATGAATTTTTAAGCAATCACAAAATAAGCTATTTGACGGTCGCGAAAATAACACCAAACAAATAACTTAAAACATCTTGAACAAAACTACTGCAATACAAAATTAGTGAAATAAACGTTCTCTATCTCACCAGCCTCTTCACTACTTAAGACAGTATTAATCACTTCGACTGTCTGAGCTTGAAGCGCTAACTTACCTTCCTCAGTGCGAATCTGTTGAAAGTCCTGATCTGCGTATACATTCAATAAACGTGAACGTATCAAAGGCATATGGTGGTCTAAAGCATCCAAAGCACTGGCATCACGACTAGAAACAGATAATGAAATCTGCATATACCGCTGACGCCCATCGACATTAAACGTAACCAAAAATGCTGGCTTAATTGGAATGTAGCTAGCTGGCTCCTTTACTTCTTCTTCAATAACCGGTTCAGTTGGTGCGTCTTCATCGCCACCAAGCAAAAACATCGTCACACCAACCGATAGACCAATAGCTAAAATTGCAACGATCGCAATAATAATAATTAGCTTTTTCTTTGAACCACCTTCGCCAGATTGCTCTTCTTCAGTTTTGTTTTCTTCTTCTGCCACGTCAAAATCCCGTCATATCAAATCGCAGCTGAGCACCTTTACAGATATCCAGCAAAGTG
>NZ_LWGJ01001640.1:0-1131 GCF_001635845.1 Oleiphilus sp. HI0132
ACTTGTTCCGGTCACTTTATTTTGGGGTCGCTCCCCCGAAAAAGAAAAGTCATGGTTTAGATTACTTTTTTCTGACGGCTGGGCGGTATCCGGGCCTTTCAAAAAGCTCTTGATAATACTCCTTCACGGCCGTCGCAGCCTAGTACAATTCAATCAGCCACTTTCTGTGCAACAAATGCTCGAGGAAAGTAAGCAAGACGAGAAGATTTGTGCTCGAAAAGCCGCTCGTATTTTACGTGTTCACTTTCGTCGTGTACGCCAAACCGTGCTGGGCCCGAACCTATCTCACAGACAAAACCTCGTTCACGGCATTATTAATAGCGGCCCAGTGAAAGCCGCAATTGAGAAACACGCCAGTGAAGAAGGTAAGACACCAGCCCAGTCCAGACAAATAGCTTTAAGCTACGCAGACGAACTGGCTTCCAACTTACAAATATCCACCATCCATTTTCTTGAACGTTTACTCAATAAACTGTGGAATAAGATTTATAACGGTATCAGCGCTAACAATGTCGACAAAGTCCGTGATGTCACCAAAGATCACGCTGTCGTCTACGCACCTTGTCATCGTAGCCACATCGATTACCTATTACTTTCTTCCAAATTATTTGAAGAGGGAATCATGGTGCCACATATTGCAGCGGGCATTAACTTAAACCTTCCTATTGTCGGTTCAATTTTACGCCGCGGCGGTGCTTTCTTTATGCGCCGAAGCTTCAAGGGCAACCCTCTGTACTCAACGGTTTTCTCTGAGTATATCCACACCATTTTCAAACGCGGCTACTCAGTAGAGTACTTTGTTGAGGGTGGTAGAAGCCGCACAGGACGCACACTTTCGCCTCGCGCTGGCATGGTAGCGATGACTGTCACCTCCTATCTCCGTGACCAACAAAAGCCTATCGCCTTTGTACCCACCTATTTCGGCTATGAGAAAGTATTAGAGGGCAGTTCTTATCAAGGCGAGCTTCGTGGCAACAAGAAGCAAAAAGAGTCTATATTTGGCCTATTCAAATCACTTAAAAACCTACGCCGCTCTTTTGGTAAAGTTAGCTTGAACTTTGGTGAACCTATCTACCTTGANGCCTACCTGGACCAACACCAAGAAAACTGGCGAGACTTTACGGGAATGCA
>NZ_LWGJ01001641.1:0-902 GCF_001635845.1 Oleiphilus sp. HI0132
ACAATATTCGTCAAAATGAGGCGAAAAGGCGGCACCTTCAATTCATTGGTAAGCTAATGCGCGCAGAAGACGCTGAAGCGATTCAGTTCGCAATTGATCAGTTTGACTCCAGCAGTCAACGATATGCTCAAGAGCTTCACCAAATGGAGTCCTGGAGAGACCGTTTGATTAGCGGTGGAAATGATGTGCTTAGTAATTTTATTTCCGACAACCCTGATACAGACGTACAACACCTGAGAGCGCTCGTTCGCAACGCTAAGAAAGATCACGACCAGCAAAAGAATACTGGCGCGGGTAAAAAGCTGTTTCAATATATTCGAACGATTACTCAAGATATTGAGTAAAGCCAGCTAACTTGAAAATAGCGGCATCGCTGCGCGAATTTTATTCAAGCCTTTAAAATCCAAATTCGCACTACAAATACCAGCTCCTTTGCCGAGCTGGTTTAATATGTTTCCCCAAGGGTCGATGATCATACTCTGTCCCCAAGTTTTACGCCCACGGCTATGCTCTCCACCCTGATTTGCAGCAATAACAAAGCACTGGTTTTCAATAGCTCGCGCACGCAACAATAACTCCCAATGAGCTTGGCCGGTTTTTTCGGTAAAAGCAGAAGGTACAAGTAATATTTTTGCCCTTGCCCTACGCATGTCCTGATACATCTCTGGAAAGCGCAAATCATAGCAAATTGAAAATCCGATTCCGGCCTGAGTACCATCTTCGAAACTTATCGTTTCAACTACGGTTCTTTCACCGGGACAAAAGGTATCCGACTCACGATACTCGCCATGCTCATCACCGACCTCAACATCAAATAAATGTTGCTTATCATAGTAGGCCTGTACTTCACCTGAGATATTAATCAGAAGACTACGACTAAAATATCGTTGCTTCCCTTGTGA
>NZ_LWGJ01001642.1:0-1192 GCF_001635845.1 Oleiphilus sp. HI0132
ACCCATGTAAACAGACTAAATTAGCCTTTAAGCTGAGCCGCAACCTCTGCAGCGAAGTCAGCCTCTTCAACCTCAATACCTTCACCTACTTCGATACGGACAAAAGAAACAACTTCTGCACCGCCATCTTTAGCCAACTGGCCAACTGTAACTTCAGGATTCTTAACGAAAGGCTGCTCAACCAAGCTGTTTTCCTTAAGGAATTTCTTAATACGACCACCCATCATTTTCTCGACGATCGCATCTGGCTTACCTTCCATATCAGGCTGAGCCTTAATGATATCCTTCTCTTTATTCAACTCTTCTTCAGGCATATCTTCAGGGTTAAGAACACGAGGATTAACCGCTGTTGCATGCATAGCGATATCTCTTGCCAACTCAGGCGTACCACCTTTAAGCGCAACAATCGAAGCAATTCGATTGTTAGAGTGAACATAAGCACCCACAACTTCACCTTCAGACTTAACAGCACGACGAGGAGAAATGTTCTCACCAATTTTCTGAACCAAAGCTTCACGCTCTGAATCAAGAAGACCAGCAACATCAGTAGAACCTGCTTCAAATGCAGCGCCTGCTACGTTATTTGCAAACGCAAGGAAACCTTCGTTCTTAGCAGCAAAGTCAGTCTCAGAGTTAATTTCAACTAACATTGCAGAAGCGTTGTCAGCAGATACTTTAGCCACAACCACACCTTCAGCAGCTGTACGGCCAGCTTTCTTAGCTGCCTTCATACCACTTTTCTTACGCAACTCTTCAATTGCCTTTTCGATATCACCGTCTACTTCAGCAAGTGCTTTTTTACACTCAAGCATACCAAGACCTGTACGCTCACGAAGTTCTTTTACCATTGATGCGCTAATAGCGGCCATGTCAATTCCTCTTTACCGTTACAACCCAAGCGGCTGTAAAATTAAAAAATTTGCTTCCATTACCTGGGCCCAAAAGGCGCTAAAATGTTCGCAAGCGGAACACACCTTCAACCAAATAAGAACCGAAGCATTATTAATAACGAATGAAAACAAGGGCCGGAAAACCGACCCTTGAGCACTTTATAAGAAAACGCTTACAGAAAGATTACTCTGCTGCTTTTTCGCCTTCTTCAGATGCCGCTGACTCTTCCGCCACTTCAACGTACTCACCACCTTTTGAAGAACCTTCAAGCACTGCATCAGCAAAAGCTTTTGCATAAATC
>NZ_LWGJ01001643.1:0-1336 GCF_001635845.1 Oleiphilus sp. HI0132
ACTATCTTCCATGCTGGTAATCGATAGCTCGGAAGGTGTATATTTTACCGTTCCTACACCACATTCATTGGTTTCAATCTCATCAACTTGAAGCTCAACACTATCAATTACAAAGCTATCAGCAGCACTATTTGTAAAGCTTAAAGAAAACCCATTAACCTCTTTTATTCTGTATTTTAAAGACTCATCCGAGCCACCACTACATACAGGGTTCTCACCATCCTCCAATATACTTGAAGTAACATTTTCAGGCAGAGAAAGCTTGTCTGGGGTCAAATCAACAGGGTTTATAATATTGTCCACCCACTCTTTAAACGCTGAAACCCGGGTAAAAACATCTGGATAATCCAGACTTCCACAAACAGAAGGAGCTATGCTTGCCACGCCGGCTTGAAACCATTCACCACCTGTTTGAAATAATAAAGGGCCGCCACTATCTTTTTCGCATAGACCTTGAAGCCCATCACCTGTCTCTTCGATATAACCTGCACAAATATGTTTACCGTCAATAGCATTACCATATATTGGTAAAAAGTCAGCTCCCAACGACGTTTCTAAATCGCCATTCAGGAAGGCTTTATTGCATTCGGTCTGGTTGAACAACGGTACATTCACTTCATGCAATACGCTTGGAAAGTCTTCGTTTATTGTGTCTTCACCGCCCCCACTAGAAATAAGATTGGGGTTGCCATCACGATCCCCCCATCCAACAATTGTTAGCAAATGACCTGCTTCGACACCTTTAAACATGGCTGAGCTAACTAATTCAAGAGGTGGATAAACACTCACATCAACCGCATCGGCCAACTCAAGCAACATCAAATCTCGACCTGACTCCACGCGACTAATCACCCCAATACGCCGCTCAGTTTCTTCAATTCGTGAGATATCATAATCTCCAACATAGACGGAAATTGCTTCAGCAGGCTCTTCATAGAAACAACGCGAAGCAGACATCACCCAACGTTCATGAATCAAGGTACCGCCACATTCATGCTCGCCAGTTGCCGAATTTCGGAGCGATACCATCCAAGGGTAATCACTCTCTACCTCAACTTCGTCGCCACCGACTATACGATTAGCTGAGAGAGCAGAGCTACTCGCAACACAAGCAAGCATGGCAAATAACATCACCCGAACAATACCGACATTGCGCCTAGCAACTAAAGCCTGACCACACATTGAAAGAAACATACCCTTAGCCATCCTGACCTCTATGGAACTCATAATCTTTATATATTGAACTGGACCTGTACTGCACAAGTAAAACGCTGAGAGATATAAAACAACTAAAATCATGCATCAGGAACACAGCAAAAAACTCCTCGAATTTTAT
>NZ_LWGJ01001644.1:0-833 GCF_001635845.1 Oleiphilus sp. HI0132
TATGAAAAATCACAACTATTTACTTTAATGGCGATTGCCGGTTTGACGGGTGCAACGCTACGAATACCCAGCACCTTCTTTATCCGTTTGGCGGGTGGCCGAAATACAATCTTCTTTACCACAGCATTACTCATGCTACCTGCAGCCGGTACAGGTATCGCGCTGTCTAACCCTGAAACACCTTTCTGGGTTTTCCAGGTACTAGCGCTTCTATCTGGCTTTGGTGGTGGTAACTTCTCATCTTCAATGTCAAACATCAGTTTCTTCTTTCCTAAGAAGCAGCAGGGCTTGGCGCTAGGTTTGAATGCGGGTCTGGGTAACTTTGGTGTTACTACGATGCAGATTCTGGTTCCATTGGCGATGACTGTTGGCATGTTCGGCGCACTAGGCGGCGAGTCAATGACGCTAGTTAATACTTCAGGTACCTTGATCGGTAAGATTCCTGCAGGTACTGAAGCATGGATTCAAAATGCAGGCTTCGTGTGGTTGCTCTTCCTGATTCCTCTCGCACTTGCTGGCTGGTTCGGTATGAATAACTTGCGTGAAGACCACATTTCGCCAAGTATTCCTGGCCCTGTTGGTTCTTTCGGCTTAATTTCAATGATGTTGCTGGTTGGCTTTGCTTGTGCAATCTTCGGCCTATGGTTGATGCTTCCTGAGAAAGTGGGTGGTTCAGGTTTTGGTGTAAGTAAGTGGATCGTATTACCTATTGTTATCGCAGCGACAGTATTTGCTTTGAAAGCGATTCCAGGTCAGATCGGTGAGAGCTTAACGCGTCAGTACAAAATCTTTGATAACAAGCATACTTGGGCAATGACAGTTATTTATACAAT
>NZ_LWGJ01001645.1:0-1038 GCF_001635845.1 Oleiphilus sp. HI0132
AATATTCGTAGGTTTGGCGCCCAGTTTGGCAATGACTTCACCCGCGAAGCCAGGAATACGCATTTTCAATCCTTGCAGGTCTTCTACAGTATTAATTTCTTTCTGGAACCAGCCGCCCATCTGGTTAGCTGTGTTACCGCCAGGGAAGGACATGAGATTGTACTGGTCATATAGCTCATTCATTAATTCCATGCCACCGCCGTAGTAAAACCATGCATATTGTTCGGAGGCGATCATACCAAAAGGCATGGTAGTGAAGTACATGGTGGCAGGCACTTTACCTTTCCAATAGTAAGATGCAGAGTGGCCCATATCGTATTGGCCTGACTTAACCATATCGAAGATACCAAAAGGAGACTTATGCTTGTTTGAAGAGTGAATGACGACCTTTAAGCGACCGTTCGACATCTTCTCGACCATCGATGCCATATTCTTGGAGGTGTCACCAAAAATAGGAAAATTAGGCCCCCAGGTTTCTGCCAGTTTTAGCGTGTATGAGTCTTGTTTTTCTACTTTGTGGGTGTGTTCAACCTTGTCATCACAGGCAACTAAAAACTGAACTGATATGACGATTGCTAGAAAGCTCACGACTTTTCGTAGAGACATTTGTGGCATCCTTGTTATTTTTGAAAGTGGAGCGCGAAATTTAACAGAACTAGGGTGTGCTTGAAAGCGTGGAATTGCTTTTATAGGTTTCTATTCAGAGCCATTAAGGCTACTCTTCGAACTCTTTATATGGGACCAAAATACCTAATATGCATCGATTATTCGCACTTTTGTTATTTCCACTATCTGCTTGGTCTGGTGAAGATAATCTGCACTCTTTAAGCTTTAGTTATGGCGTGCATAGCGAAACGCTTAGCTTCAATAGTTTTGATGCTGATTTAAGCCCGGAATCTATAGATCTCACATACACCTTTATTAGCCAGAAAGGGCCGATGCTCACGCTGGATACTTGGCAAGAAACCGCAAATACTAGCTTTGCCCAAGATGCTGAGTTAGAGAAAAAGGTGTGGGGCTTTGGTGTTTCATTAGCCT
>NZ_LWGJ01001646.1:0-1286 GCF_001635845.1 Oleiphilus sp. HI0132
CTAGACTACGTTCCAATGAATTGCTTAGGCCATCATCATCCATATCTTCGCTATCTGAATCAAAATCCCTAGCAATTATGCTATTAAAATCTGTTGAAAAGTCATACTCTTCAGGCTGGTCGAAGTTGGAAAACTGAGCAAGCGTACCTTCTGCAAATAAGGACTCCCACCATTGAGGTAAGCCGTTGTCATCGGAATCTCCAACTTGAACCACATCAAACCTTAAGCCGGCAGAACCGCTTTCATCAATATTTGAAGGCTGAGTTAGAGCCAAAACATTAAACCCGGTAGGTATTAGAGCAACAAGCTCACGACCGTAATAACTTTGCTCAAGACTCCACTCACCTGTAAGGCCATAACTTAAGCGTAATGCATTATTAGCGCTCATAGATTGAATATGATGATCCTGGTGATAGATACCCAGATTAAAATTACTGCTATTGTCATATTCGAAACTTAAATCATTCGTGTCAAAGGTAACGCCGTTCGAAATATAGAGTTTTGAACCAGCGACCTCTTCTTTCACATATAAGGGTGACACGAGTGTTTGATCTGATTCAAAAATAGTTTGTGACAAACTCTTACCAGGAACATCCACGACAAGTTGCACCAACTCACTGCTATTACTCCTAAAGCCCCATAGTGCTGCGCTATCGGCGTTCTGCCACACGGCCGAAGACAATTGAATATTACTTGAGAATGGTGACACATTAACCGGAGATTGGCCTGCCCCCGCATCTTCAAACATAAAGATATTCTCACTAGCGCCGTCTGCAGAAACTGAAGCCAGGAGAAAATCACCCTGATCAACTAAGGCAATAACCGCTTGTTTTTCGGGAAGCAGATAACTAAGAGTTAGGCTTGGCTCTGCTTGGGTAAGATCAGCACTCCAAATCGAACCATCACTAAACCCTAAGTAGAGTAAATTACTATTGGTGCGCGCGTAATTAGCGGAGGTAATTCTCGCATCTATATCGCCTTTCCCGATTGCCTTGGTAAACCTTCCTTGATCAGCTTGAAATCTAATTACTTCAGGCCAAGTATCGTTAAAAAATAAAACTTCCTGCTTACTAGATTCGTCTATTTGAGGTTCAAAGCTCACTTTGATCTCATCAGCTTTATTTCTGTCTAGCCATGTGGCATAACACGTCCCCTGAGGAACGAAAGACTCAGAAGCATTTTTGTTGTACGCTAACAAATCATCAGGGTATAAAACCTGATATAAGGTCTTATCGTCAATAGCTAGTGAAGACTCCTCTTCACGATCTAAAACCCCATCGTTATCG
>NZ_LWGJ01001647.1:0-12579 GCF_001635845.1 Oleiphilus sp. HI0132
ATAGCCACATATTATTTTATGAAAGCCAGATAACTGCTTATCAAGTTCGTCACAACCGCTATCAACATGCAAAGCCCGACCATTAAGGGCTCTAATTTTTTCTTGAGTCGAAATAAACTGAAGGTTACCGAGACCGGCCTGCCGAAGAACTCGTGGACTAATTTGTTGATTACCACGCCCTAAAACAATCCCCTGCCCACCTATAACAGAGAGAATCACCTTTACCCTGGGATATTGTTGCAGCAATTCAAATAGCTGAGCCTCATGAACGTCATTCGCGATAAGCGTGACATTTACACCATCAAAGAAACACACATCAACACCCAGCAATGTTGGCTGCTCCAAACCGATCATTTCCTTCAAGTGCTGTAAGGTGCCGCCTGAGCCGAGGACATACAAAGTATCATCTTCTAATTCTTCACTCATAAATGAGCAAAGCTCTTCAAGCATCAACTCATCATCCAGCATGCCCGAACATTTAACCGACTGAACCAGAAGCTGATCGTCCGGTATCAGCATTTCACCAAAATGCTGAGTCTTAACCAGCCCCTTGGCAAAAGCATCCTCATCAATATCTCTCACGTCTGCCATACGGGCTGACACTAAACGATGACTCGCCATACTTTCTACCACCGAAACCACCGCCTTAGGTGTTACCGCAAATACGCCAGAATGCATCTTTACACCTGCCGGAATCCCTAAAGCGCACTGCTGATCACCAATCACCGTGTAGATATCACGCGCAGTACCATCACCGCCGACAAACAACAGGATATCTATTGAGCGTTTCATAATCTCGGCTGCGGCTGCACGCGTATCGTCAGCTCGAGTTAATTCAGGAGGCTGGAACAAAACCTCGATATCAAAGACATCTGCAAACTCTGAACAGATATCTCCGCCCATCTGTCCACCTGCACACAAAAATGATACTGAAGCCAATCTACCCTGCAAAACTAAATCTTTCAGACCGACTAAAACCGCTCTTAGCCTATCGGCCGCCTTGGCCTCTACGCCTCTGGAAATCGCTATTTCTGTGGTAGATGCTGCATCACTACCTTTAAGCGCAGCCGGCCCACCCATTCCAGCTAGAGGGTTAAGCACCAAACCAAAAGTAAAACTTGCTTGGCTCATTGCCTTATCTTCGTTCATTTTCGTAAATGTAGCTGGAAAGTGTTAACACATACTCATCAGTCAGGTTCACAAACTGAATACCGACAATATAGCGACCTTCCTCACCAACTTCTTCATCGGTATTTAGCTCTATATTGCGGATAATACTCGGAAGGCAAATTCTCTTAGTCACACCGCTCGCACTCAGCTCAAAAGACACCAAAAGCTCATGCCCCTTTTCACCCAATGACTGGGGAGAAGACATTCTTGCACCAGTTTTGCTTAAGTTATCAATATAAGCAGGTTTAGGCCATTCACCAAAAATATCGAAGTCGCTATCTATTTCAGCCTCAATATTTGTCGTGACACGTTCAGAGTTACGAATCTGGAGCGCGGTAATTTCTTCAGGATAAACCAAGTGATAATAGCTATAAGGCTGAATTGAACGATAGGCGACACGAGTTTCAAAAGCACAGACTTGCTTACCCACCAAAAGCCGAACGGCCACTGTACTGTCTTTGTCCAGAAGCACTTCTTTACCTTCTCTCAAGGGAGAAGAAATTAATATGCTACGATTTTCAACAAAACCAATTAGGTTTACCTGATACTTACGTGCAGGAGAAATTGTTTCTAAAGTGACGGCCGCCCCAATTGATAAACCTAAGTTCGCAAAAGACGCAACTGGCCTATCTTGGGAATCATCAAGCTTCTCAGCCACACTTAACCTCTTATTATCATTATTAAGGTATCAATTTTAGGACTTAACATTAAAACCTAAAGACTTAAACTTACTTAGCAATTCTGAGTTAACTTTCTTCAATTGAATCTTTACACCTGAAAACTCGCGCCGGCAGCGGTAGTTCTTTCGGAAGCGGTCAAAGGCCTGCCATCGCTCTTCATCAGGTAAGCGTAAGCTGGCTTGCAGTAAACTATGGTCATGACGCACATCAAAGCAGGCTCGAATTGCAGTATGAATAGACCAATCAACATCTGCATTTGAAGTAAAGGCCATTTTAGACAAAGGCGGCTCTTCTAAGAATTGCCCAGAAGAGTGGCGAGATGGTAAACCTAAAAACTGGCATAAGGCCCGGTAAACCATTTCAGTCCCCAAGACCTTACCGTCAAAACTATAGCCGGCAATATGCGGCGTACCAATAAAGACTTTGCGAGCCAATTCGACATTAAGCTCAGGCTCTCTCTCCCACACGTCAAGGATAGCGGTAAACTGTGGCTGATGATCTAGGAAGTCATTCAGGTCATCATTATCGATAACCGGCCCCCGACTCGAATTAATCAGAATTTGCTCTGGCTGCAAGCTTTCAAGCACCTGCTTATCGATCATATGGTAGGTTGGATGCGTACCTTCTTTACTTAAGGGCACATGAAGTGATATCAGGTCGCAGCGCATCACTTCTTCAAATGATACAAGTGAATCATCATCCAAAAACGGGTCACAGGCTTTAAACTTGATTCCCAGCTTCTCCAAGCGCGCAGCAAGTAAGCTACCAACATTGCCATAACCCACAATACCGACTGTTACCGAGCCTAAATCGAGCGAATGAGTTTCGGTTAGAATTGATAAGCAACTTAAAACATACTCAACAACAGAGTTAGCATTACAGCCAGGCGCATTACAGTAGCGAATGCCCTGCTGATCAAGGTAATCAGTATCAATATGATCAATACCGATGGTGCATGTTCCAACAAACTTAACTGAACTGTTTTCTAAAAGCTCACGGTTTACTTTGGTTACTGAGCGTACTATCAAGAAATCTGCATCACTCAAATGTTCCGCCTTAATCTCCCGCCCGGGCAACTTAACAATGTCACCTAAATCACCAAAAAAACGTGTGAGTAAGGGGATATTTTCATCAGCAACAATTTTCATTCTTCAAACAAAACCGTCTTATTAATTTATTTTCCAACCAGGTGTGCAGGATATTCACATGGAAGTTTCATACCAATGTACTTTTCTATCTCTGGAAGCAGGAAGGCATCGTCTTCACAGGCGAAGGAAATAGAGATTCCTTTTTCACCTGCACGTCCTGTTCGACCGATTCTATGAACATAATCTTCAGCGTCTTCAGGAAGGTTATAGTTGAATACATGACTCACGCCATCAACGTGTATACCGCGCCCTGCCACGTCAGTTGCAACCAGGATTTCTATTTTGCCATTTTTAAACTGATCAAGTGTTCTGATGCGCTTATGTTGAGGGACTTCACCCGATAACAGCGCAGCTTTAACACCTTTAGATTTCAACTCAGCTTCAAGGCGACGCGTTTCATCACGACGATTACCGAAGATAATGGCCTTCTTAACATCGTTTTCCTCAATGTAGCGGCAAATTATTTCCAGCTTTTCATCGGTAGGCACCATAAATATCTTCTGCTCGACTTTATCAGTCGTCAGCTGCTCGGCTTCAATTTCAATGAAAACAGGGTTAACCGTCCAGCGGTTTGCCAAGTTCAAAACATCGTCACTAAAGGTCGCGCTAAATAATAAGGTCTGACGATTATCCTCTCTTGGGCACTTACTAATGATACGCTTAACATCAGGAATGAAGCCCATATCCAACATACGGTCAGCTTCATCAATAACCAAAAAGTCGATCTGATCCAGATACAAATCATTGCTGTTGAGGAAGTCGATCAGACGCCCTGGTGTCGCAACCAAAATATCGATAACGGTATTGCGCACATAGTCTTTTTGCTTTTGGTAGTCGATGCCACCCAGTACGGAATAAATCGACATATCCATGTGTTTAGTCAAGGCAACAGCATCTTTCTCTATCTGCAGCGCCAGCTCTCGTGTTGGCGCAATAATCAGTGCTCTGGGTTCACTTGCATAACGATCACCTTTTGGCACTGGTCGAGATAGCAAGTCATTAATAATGGTAATCAGGAAGGCAGCCGTTTTGCCGGTACCCGTAGCAGCCTTGCCGATGGCGTCATAGCCTTTTAAGGTGTGAGGTAGAGATTCTGCCTGAATGTCGCTGCAATATTCATATTTCAGATCAGCGATGCCATGCAATAAGTCATTCTGCAAACCTAAATCGTGAAAGCGGGTCTTGCCTTCCTCGGGCGCTACGACATATTGCTCAGCACTCCAAGCCTGTTTTTTTGGCGCTACACTCGCCCCTTGTTCTTGTACATTAGCTTGAGCGCTTCCTTTCTTGCCACCTTTGTGTTGAGGCTTACCTGCTGTTTCAGGTTTTGGGTGTTTCTTTGCTTGAGGTTTATTGGCGCCCCCTTCTTTTGCCGAAGCAGGCTTGTTAGTTTTGGTCGAGGCACCTTGTGCCTTATTCGACTCGTCTTGCTTTTTCTTACCAAAAAAACCACTTAACTTCATTTAGAATACACTCTAGTAACACTTAAAATATTGACCTGAGAGCTTATGCCCCCTAACCCTGCCTTGCAAGCGGAATACACCTAATTAGCCGCTAATTTGCTTAAAACTGTCATTAGCTTAGCCTATCAAGTGAAAATGCGTCACTTTCCAGGCACCGACAATCAGGCCGATAGTGACTTAGCAAAGCTTGAACAAATAAGTTAGCTCTTTCAGGTAAGCCATTTTCTATGTAGTCAGCCGCCTGCTGAGCCACCTCACAGATAAACTCTTTACTCGCCCCAACATCTGGCTGAGCAATATTATCGACACTCAAACGAAAGCGCATTCCACAAGCTTCCGTCATAATCCACTCAAGCGCCTGCGGCTTAATCTCGACTTTCTCAAATTCGCGTTGCTGTTGGTCACTGCGCCCATCTGGCTCATACCAATAACCAAAATCAATTAACTTGCGCCGCTCTTTACCCGCAATACACCAATGACTAATTTCATGTAATGCGCTTGAGAAGTAATCAAACCTTGAAATAACCTGGCATAAGCTACCCGTCTCCGAGGCTGGCAGATAGAGAGGTTCATCAGCCCCCACCACCAACTCAGTACCTTCGAGAGTTATAAACAAGTTATTGAAAATTCTAACTAATTCTGTGACATCAGCAAATGCTGTATCAACGAGCTTATTTTCACAGCTGGACTGGGTGCGCTGTTGTTCAGTATTTACCACCGGATTAACAATCCTTCTTACGACCAATCAAACTTTTGCAGCCTGGGAATATCTAATCGAATATTAATCTTCAAGCCCACAAAAGCGACTTATAATGGCATGATTACGAATTTATACAAATCTATTGCCTCTTATCGTTCTATTTAACAGTTTTGATTGAACCAACACAGTAGATTTATATCTAAAGTGCAATATATGCAATCGCAAGGTTTTGAACCAGTATGAGAAATATCCTATTAGTTATTATCTACCTAACTCTTGGAACATTCACCTCCGACGCATATTCCTCTGGCGGTACTAGTTTTTCTAGCTCAGATAGCAAGGGATTATTTGAATCAAGCCAGAATGAGTTCCTAAAGGTTGATGAGGCATTCAAATTTCGCTCATCGCCTACAGACAATGGTTTAAAGCTGTCTTGGGAAATAGCTGACGGCTACTATTTATACAAAGAACGCTTCAAATTCCGCCTTGTCGATAAGTCATTAGAACCTCTGGTAAAGCTTGGCCCTCCCGAATTTTCTAGCCAGGGAAAGCCTAAACAGGATGATTACTTTGGCTTGGTTCATGCGTTCTATAAGCACGTTGAAATTGCTCTTCCTATTGACGTCGATGCTTCACTAAGTGATGTCGAGATTAAAATAAGCTCCCAAGGCTGTGCAGATGCAGGCTTGTGCTACCCACCAAAGCACGAAAAGGTCTTATATGTAGCGCAAAAAAGTAATAGCGACACAACTAGCAACAAGCTTCAAGCTCCCAACCAGCAACAAACGCCTTCATCTCAAGAAAGCCCAGACTTTGAAAACGCTGCGGGCGTCTTTAGCTTTATTCAGAACAGTAGCCTGCTGGCGATTGTAGGAATATTCTTTTTACTCGGGATCGGATTGACCTTTACACCTTGCGTGTTTCCAATGATCCCGATTATTACCAGCATTATTGCTGGCCAGCAAAAGCCAACGGTCGGTAAATCCTTTATGCTTTCCCTAGCCTACGTTATCGGTATGGCGGCAACCTATGCTGCAGCAGGCGTGGTGACAGGACTGCTCGGTGCGGGAGCCAATGTACAGGCAGCCCTGCAAGACCCAATTGTATTAAGCGTATTTTCGGCAATATTTATTTTGCTTGCCTTAGCTATGTTCGGCCTTTACGAGCTGCAACTCCCCGCTTTCTTAAGAGACCGCCTCAATACCACCAGCCAAAACCTTAATGGTGGGCATATCACCAGCGTATTCTTTATCGGTGCACTATCAGCACTAATTGTTTCACCGTGTGTCTCAGCCCCGCTCGCAGGTGCGTTACTTTATATAAGCAGTACAGCAGACGCAGTTATCGGAGGCCTTTCATTATTTGCTCTGGGCTTGGGTATGGGTGTGCCATTAATCCTGATCGCTATAGGTGGCGGTAAGTTCTTCCCTAAAGCCGGCGCCTGGATGGACAAAGTAAAATACGCTTTCGGCATAATGCTAATTGCCGTGGCAATCTGGCTCATTAGCCGTGTTATCCCTGAGTCAGTTTCGCTATTTTTATGGGCGTTGTTATGCGGCCTAACAGCAAGCCAGATGGGTGCTTTTGATGCAGCTAAGCCTGGAATAGAAAGAGTCTCTAAAGGTTTAGGCTTGCTCCTGGCCTTATACGCCGCATTATTATTTATTGGCTCACTTACTCAAGCCACAAACCCACTCAACCCCCTGGAAACTCTGATTAGCAACCAGCAAACCAACACACAGAAACCTAACAAGCTCCCTTTCAATACTATTTATTCGAATACCGGGCTTGAACAACATCTCGCCATTGCAAAGCAAAACGGCCAAGCTCTATTGGTAGATTTTTACGCCGACTGGTGTATCAGCTGTAAGGTAATGGAGAATGAGGTTTTTCCGCTTGTTAATATCGACAGCAAGCTACGTCAATTTTATCTCGTTAAGGCAGACGTGACCGACAATACAGATGAAAATAAGGCACTACTGGAAAGGTTTGGCCTCTTCGGCCCACCATCTATCCTGCTGTTTGATAAAAAAGGCAAAGAAATCAAGGATCTGAGAATCGTAGGGGAAATTAGTGCCAATGGCTTCGATCAGCACCTGGGGCAGGCGCTGGTAAGACAATAAATTGAAGCGCAATATTAGAAAAGTTCTAACTCACCTTCATTTTGGTCTTCTTCATGGCTATTTGCCTCCAAGCAGAATGATAAGGCTTCATCATATACCTCAATAGAAATACTGCATCCTGCAACTTCACGATCAATATCAAAATAATATGAATCGATCGTACTGTTTTCAGCTAATAAGTCATCGACATTAACACCAAAAAAAGTGGCCGGAAAACCAATACTGATAAAGCACTCATGCGCTATCAACTTAGTTTTTAAACGACCAATCAACTGGTTTGAAAGCTCAGAAATCCAGTCTTCCAAGCGGTCCTCTTCAACTTTGGTAATCCCCTCACCCACTGGGTAAGTTAAGGCCAGTACAGGCAAAGGAAGCTCCAAAGCGATTTTGAATTCGATATCTGATGAACCGCCGTCAATGCAAGCAATAGGGCAATTTTCAAGGCGCTCAGGTTTATCTACCATCAAGCCTACATTGCAATCCAGGTTTTCAAACAAGTCTTTACACGACTGAAAGAATAAGTCCTGAATACATTTGATTACTTCATTATCACGCATATAACTGCAACTCTTTTCTTTTATTTGTACTAACCGAATCAGAAAACTATTTAGCCAACGAAGGAGCCGGACTCTCACCATTGATGCTGAAATACTGATTAAAGTGCGTCATGCTCAACAGGTCATAGGTCTGCCCACGCGAACGAACGATCTCATAGGCCACACCTGCACCGTCTAGAAACTTCTTCATGACCAGCAACATTCCCAAACCGGAACTATCCATGTATTCGACATCATAGAGATCAACCTGAACCAGACGGCTGTCACCAACCTCCTTTTAGTAAGCTGATCGGAATTCGCTCTGCAAATGAAATGCGAAACTTCCACTGATATAGAGAGTAGTACAAGAATTATTAACGGAAACTTTCACACTACCCGTAGCACTGTCAGTCATAGATACCCAAATCAACTTTAGCTAATATTTATATCGCAAGCACCTGACAATCTATATTTGAATAATTAAAGGTGCATTCTAAAAAGATAGAGCATGATCTGAAAAGTGCAAACTCGAAACATCGACATGAGAACTACTTTCAGGCTTTTCTCAGCAGATAAATATAATTGCCGTTTTCCTGGCTCTGATCGAGCAGTTCATGACCAAGAAACTGACAGAATTTTGGTATATCACGCTGAGTGGCCGGGTCGGAAGCGATTACCTTGACCACGTCCCCACTTTGCATCTCGTCAATTTTTGAGTGCAGCATCATAACAGGTTCAGGACAATACAAACCTTGAGTATCCAAAAGGTGTTGATGTAACATCTAGCTCTCTTTTTTAATCTATACTTAAAACAACAGCACACTGGAGGGGCATGCCATGATTAGGGTTATTATCGAAAGATCCATCGCGGAATCACTGGAAGCAAACTATGAGGATACTGCAAAACAAACGCTACAAAAAGCCATTCGAGCTCCGGGCTTTATTTCTGGGGAGTCATTAAAAGATATTACCAACTCAAGACACCGAGTCATCCTTTGCAACTGGCGTAGCACTCAAGATTGGCAAGCATGGCAACAATCCCACGAACGCAAGGAAATGATGGACAAGTTAAACCTCATGCTAGAAAGAGAAGAAAAAGTTACCGTTTTGGAAATGCCTTAAACATCTTCTCTGCAATCTGCTCAATGAGTACAGTTGCGTCTTGCTCCATTCAACGCAAACTGTACTCCAAAAATCTATCTCGATACTTAAAAAATAGCAAATTAAACCTCATTTTTTGTAAGTCATTATTATATAAGTCATTTGCGCATTCCATCGGCTTAAACCAAGTTGATATACATCAACTTTCCCCCCTAACTTTCGTGATAAAAGATTGATTTTGTCCTTTCTGATCAGTACCCTTCACGCCTAGCCGATTTGGGGGTATTAACCTACCCCTAAATCATTACTTAGGTAGTAAAAAAATAAGCGATGTGTGCAAGGTTTACATTCCTTATTTTTTGCGTTTCCACTTTATGTAGAATAATGGACCCTCAACGATGAGCAAAGAGACCAACCAAATCACTTACAACTACAAAGTTGTAAGACAGTTTGCCATTATGACGGTGGTATGGGGTATTGTCGGCATGGCCGTCGGTGTTCTTATCGCTGCTCAATTAGTATGGCCAGAGCTAAACTTCGATTCACCTTATTTAAGCTTCGGTCGTATTCGCCCACTGCACACTAACGCAGTTATCTTTGCTTTTGGGGGTAGTGCTCTATTTGCTACATCGTTTTATGTGGTGCAGCGGACTTGCCAAGCACGCCTGGTCTCGGACACCCTCGCGTCATTCATGTTCTGGGGCTGGCAAGCGGTCATCGTTCTAGCAGCGATCACTTTGCCACTAGGCATTACTAGCGCAAAAGAATACGCAGAGCTTGAGTGGCCGATCGATATTCTAATCACCTTAGTTTGGATAGCCTATGGCGTCCTCTTTTTTGGTACCATAATGAAGCGTAAGACCAAGCACATTTATGTTGCAAATTGGTTCTATGGCGCATTTATTATCACTGTCGCGATTCTACACATCGGGAATAGCATGGCCATTCCAGTCACGTTCTGGAAGTCCTACTCTGCTTACGCAGGTACTGTCGATGCGATGATGCAGTGGTGGTATGGCCATAATGCTGTTGGTTTCTTCCTGACGGCAGGCTTCTTGGGCATTATGTACTACTTCGTTCCTAAACAGACTGGCAAGCCAGTTTATTCTTACAGACTATCTATTATTCATTTCTGGTCACTGATTTCTTTATATGTATGGGCAGGCGCTCACCACCTACATTACAGCGCTCTTCCTGACTGGGCACAGAGTGCGGGCATGATCATGTCCCTAGTCCTACTAGCTCCATCATGGGGTGGTATGATCAACGGTATGATGACGCTTTCTGGTGCATGGCATAAACTACGTACTGACCCAGTACTACGTTTCTTGGTTGTATCGCTTTCTTTCTATGGCATGTCTACTTTCGAAGGTCCGATGATGTCTATCAAGACTGTAAACGCGCTATCTCACAACACTGACTGGACTATTGGGCACGTTCACTCTGGTGCACTCGGTTGGGTAGCGATGATTTCTATCGGTGCGGTTTATCACTTGATTCCAAAGCTTTATGGCATTAAAGAAATGTATAGCACGTCTATGATCAACCTACACTTCTGGTTAGCGACTGCCGGCACGGTTCTATACATCGCCGCAATGTGGGTAAACGGTATTATGCAGGGCCTAATGTGGCGTGCAGTAAACAATGACGGTACCCTTACCTACAGCTTTGTAGAGTCTTTAGAAGCAAGTCATTCTGGTTATCTTGTTCGTGCAATTGGTGGTGCTATCTTCTTGTCAGGTATGCTTATCATGGCCGTGAACGTTTGGCTAACCATTAAGCAGAAAGATGCGAAAGCACTTGATACCGTGACTGAAGCAGCTTAGGAGAAGAGTCAATGAATCATGAGATAATAGAAAAAAACCTTGGCTTGATGATCCCTCTGATTGTCGTAGCTATCAGTTTTGGTTTCTTGGTAGAAGCAGTTCCACTGTTCTTCCACAAAGACATGCAAACCCCCATTGAAGGTCTGAAGCCACATACCGCTTTAGAACTTGAGGGTCGTGATATCTATATTCGTGAAGGTTGTCACACCTGTCACACGCAGATGATCAGACCTTTCCGCGCTGAGACTGAACGTTACGGTCATTACTCAGTTGCCGGAGAGCATGTTTATGAGCACCCATTCCTATGGGGTTCTAAGCGTACTGGTCCTGATCTGGCTCGTGTTGGTGGTCGCTATAGTGACGACTGGCAACGTGCTCACCTTTATAACCCACGTAATGTTGTACCTGAGTCCAAAATGCCGTCCTACCCTTGGTTGTTTACAGCTATCGTAGACCACAAAGGTACTGCTGCGAAAATGGAAGCACTTCGTACAGTAGGCGTTCCCTACACCGACGAAGACATTGCCGGTGCAGCAGAAGCGGTGAAAGGTAAAACAGAAATCGAAGCTATGGTTGCGTATCTACAGCAGCTTGGCACCGTTCTTAAGAACAAGTAAGAACCAATATTATGGATATCAACACGTTACGCGGTCTATCTACCATCTTGGTCATGATCGCCTTTGTCGCCATATGCTTATGGGCCTATAACGGCAAAAAGAAAAAAGATTTTGACGATGCAGCCAACCTGCCCTTTCAGGATGACGATATCGCGGAACGTACCTTGAGCGAAAAAGAGAGAGAAGAACATGACTAGTTTTTGGAGTGTATGGGTCTCAGTCATTATTATCGGTACTTTGATCGGTAGTACATGGCTGCTAGTAGCCACCCGAAAAAGCCAAACTACAGATGAAGAGACTGAACAAAAGATGCCCCATGCCTTCGATGGGATCGAAGAGTACGATAATCCACTTCCAAAGTGGTGGTTCCATATGTTTATCGGTTCAGTTGTTTTTGCATTCGCATACGCATTGCTGTACCCGACTTTAGGTAACTTCCAAGGTTTCTTAGGCTGGTCTTCTACCGGTCAATGGGAAGCAGAAGTTGCTGAAGCTGATGAAAAGTACACACCTATATTCAAAGCCTACGCGGCAAAGCCAATTGAAGAACTCGCCAAAGATGCCGAAGCAATGAAAGTAGGACAGCGTTTGTTTGCTAATAACTGCTCAGTATGTCACGGATCAACAGGTCGCGGCGCATTAGGCTTTCCAAATCTGACTGACCACGACTGGTTATATGGTGGAAGTCCAGACGCGATCAAAACCACCCTCCTGTATGGTCGAAACGGTCAAATGCCTGCCAAAGGTTTAAATCCCGCTATGAGCAAAACTGACATACAAAATATGACTCATTACTTACTTTCGTTTAGTGGACGTAGTGATGATAAAGCAGCTGTTGATGCCGGCGCAGCGATGTACCAGACTGCCTGTGCAGCCTGTCATGGGGCTGAGGCTAAGGGTAATCAAGCCGTCGGCGCACCAAATCTAACAGATGATGTTTGGCTCTACGGCGGCACGGCATCTAAGATCAATCAAACACTCACTTATGGTCGAGCAGGCGTAATGCCAGCACAAAAAGACCTACTTGGTGAAGACAAAGTTCACCTACTTGCAGCTTACGTTTACAGCTTATCTAACAAATAAGACTGTCTGAGACTCGTGGGCCTGGCTGAGTAGCCAGGCCCACTCTCACAGAATATAAGATCTCTTCTCTAGACAGCCTTTGCTCATCACAGACTTTCTAGAAAAGAAACCTTTCCTCCACTAGATATGGAA
>NZ_LWGJ01001648.1:0-1335 GCF_001635845.1 Oleiphilus sp. HI0132
TAGCTGACTTGCCAAACCGTTAGCAATCAGGTTAATGGCTTCAGTTGTTCCTTTGGTCCAAATGATTTCTTTGGTTGAGTTTGCATTGAGAAATTGACGAACTGTTTCGCGTGCACCTTCGAAACCAGCCGTTGCACGGTCACCCAAGGTGTGCGCGCCTCGGTGTACGTTGGCATTATCATGATGATAGTAGTTCGCCATGCTTTCGAGCACCGCTTCGGGCTTTTGTGCACTGGCGGCACTATCAAGGTAGATCAAAGGCTTGCCATTGACCTCTTGGTTTAGAATAGGGAATTGTTCTCTAATACTTTCAATATTCATTTATCACTCAATACCTTGATAGCTCTTTATGACGCAGGTGCACTAACGACGCGATCATTTAATCTAAAGGGTAACTTAACAGCTCTGCCAGTTGCTGCTCCCAGAAGTCTGCAATAGCTTCAATTGGGGCTGCCCGAACCACTTCCAATACAAAACCGAGGGTTAGCATCAGGCGAGCCTGTTCATGCGTTACGCCACGCGTTTTAAGGTAGTACAGTTCAGTTTCGTCTAACTGACCAATGGTTGTACCGTGAGCACATTTCACGTCATCGGCATAAATTTCCAGCTCGGGCTTGGAATCGATTTCAGCAGACGATGAAAGAAGAAGGTTCTTGTTATTCATTGAACCTAAGGTCTTCTGTGCGTCCGGGTGAATGTGAATTCGGCCATTAAAGACGATATGGGACTTATTGTCGGCAATACAACGGTAAGTCTCATTACTGGTGCAGTTTGGTGCAATATGTTCGATACAGGTATGGTTATCGTAATGCTGCTGACCGGTGGTGACAGTAACACCGTTAAGATCACACTCAGCACCTGCTTCTAACATCTGCACGTGCAAGTCGTGACGACCCACTTGGCTGCCCAAACCTAAAGAGTAGCTCTTGAAGTTAGCGTTACGATAGAGCGCGACACCGGTAAAACCGATTTGCTTGGCTGGCGTAGATTCAAGGTTCATACGCAAGTACTTTACATGAGCATTATCAGCAATACGCAGGTCACATACACTGTTAACAAGCCCTTGAGCACCTTCTTCGGCGTCAATGACGAGTTCTTCAATAAAGGTTGCTTCGGCATTTGCTTCAACGTTAATGAAAACGCGTGGCTGGCTCAGGCCGCTAGCATTGCTATGAAAAACCAACTTGAGTGGTTTGCCCAGTTGAGTATTCTTCGCAACGTTGATGAACAAGCCATCTTGCATCAAACCCGCATTCAGTTTTGCAAACAGCAAATGCTCTGCAGAATTACTTATGCTATTGGCGACAAGCTCGCACTCTTTCTCATCAAGAGAAG
>NZ_LWGJ01001649.1:0-867 GCF_001635845.1 Oleiphilus sp. HI0132
TCGCCTTTCCGGCTTAGAAGCTTTTGTTACAGCTGAAGACTCACTATTCATTAATGTCGGTGAGCGCACTAACGTTACTGGTTCAAAGTAGTTTTTGAGGCTTATTAAAAACGAAGAGTTTGAAGAAGCACTCGACGTTGCAAGACAGCAAGTTGAAAACTGCGCACAAATCATCGATATCAATATGGATGAAGGCATGCTGGAATCCAAAGAAGCGATGGTCCACTTTCTCAACCTCGTCGCTTCAGAACCAGATATCTCCAAAGCACCAATTATGATTGACTCCTCTAAGTGGGAAGTAATTGAGGCCGGACTGCGTTGCGTACAAGGGAAGGCTGTCGTTAACTCAATTAGCTTGAAGGAAGGCGAAGAGCAATTTATCGATCATGCGAAAGCCTGTATTCGTTACGGTGCGGCCGCGGTAGTGATGGCTTTCGATGAGAAGGGTCAGGCCGACTCCTTAGATCGTAAGATAGAGATTTGTAAGCGCTCATACGACGTATTGGTTGGCTTAGGCATGCCTCCTGAAGATATTATTTTTGACCCGAATATTTTTGCGGTCGCAACAGGTATCGAAGAACATAACAACTACGCCGTTGACTTTATCGAAGCTACTCGCTGGATTCGTCAAAACCTACCCTATGCAAGTGTCTCTGGTGGCGTTAGTAACGTCTCGTTTTCCTTCCGCGGCAACAACCCAGTACGCGAGGCTATTCATTCCGTCTTTCTTTATCACGCCATAAAAGCCGGTATGAACATGGGTATCGTCAATCCCGGACAACTAGTTATCTATGACGATATTGATCCAGAGCTAAAAGAGCGCGTCGAAGATGTTGTCCTAAATAGACGGGACGACTCAACTGATCG
>NZ_LWGJ01001650.1:0-1395 GCF_001635845.1 Oleiphilus sp. HI0132
GCGCTGCTAAAAATTAGCCGCATGGAAAAACCTGACAAGGTTTATACTTTCTATCATCCACAGTGCTTCAAACTGTTAAAAAAACTTCTAAGTATCATTTCAAATTCAGGACAGTCCTTCTCGTCTGCTGAGCTTCTGTTTGAAGCGATTAAAGATACAATGAGTGATGTCGATAGTGCAGCAGTGATTCAAGCGCTCTGTAATTTGAAGATAGAGAAGCAATTTAAACATCTTTCCCAAAAACGTGATTCGATAAGCTTTCAACGCGCTTTTCATATCTGGTTTGATGCTTTCGTCACGCTGCGCTTTATTCACGAAGTGCGTGACAGTCACTACCCGAATGTTAGTTTTAATGAGCTGCCTGAATTATCAAGCGAGATAGACCGGTAAGAGAGTTTTGATGACAGATACCTTAAGCAGAAGTGGAAAGCAGAGTGTGATTTCAGGTTTGATTCCCTGGGAATACCAAACCGGTTCAGGCATGACTTTAAGAGGCCATTACACCGAGCCTAGCGGTAAGCCTATGATCCACTTTATTCATGGTAATGGCTTCTGTGGCCTGACTTTTGAAAATCTTTTATCGCACTTTCAAGCTGATTATGACTTGTTTATCAGTGATGGTCAGGGGCATGGCGACAGTGATGCTGGTGGAAAATACCCAGGTTGGAATCGAAGTGCCAAGTATTTTGCAGAGGTATGGTCGAATTTTGAAGGTATGTGGGGCAAGGTGCCACGCATCGCGATGGGGCATAGCTATGGTGCCATCATGTCGACACTGATTATGTCTAGGCAGCCGAAATTATTCGATATGGGAATCCTAATGGACCCTGTCTATATGCCTCCAGTGATGGCGCGAACCGCGACAAGCCTAAAGACGCTTGGTTTGTCAAAGCGGATGCCCCTCGTTCGACAAGCCAAGGCTCGAACAGAGTCTTGGGAAAACTTCCAGGCCGTTTGGGATTACTTATACCAACGAGGTACTTTTAAGGGCTGGAAAGATGAGTGTCTTAAGTCTTATATTGACCATGCATTGATTGAAAGTGACGATGGCTCAATGCGCTTGAAATGCCCGCCTCGTATTGAAGCATCTATCTTCTCTGCTTATGCTAAGGGACTATGGCCAGCGATTCGCCGCATTGAAGCACCGATGACCATGCTCTATGGTGATCGGACTTACCCCTTTGTGAAACGCTCTAAAGCAAAAGTTCACGAAGCAAATTTGAATTACGATTTTATTGAAATGCCGGGTGGGCACTGTTTTATGCAAGAACAGCCTGAGCGCACGGCGCAAGAGATCAAACAAAAACTACGATTTAGTTTGTAGGTTTATGATGCGTTTAAGAGATCTAAAAGGCTTGGGTCCAAAAAGCGAAGCGGACTTGCTTGCTGTTGGCG
>NZ_LWGJ01001651.1:0-901 GCF_001635845.1 Oleiphilus sp. HI0132
TGCGATGCGCAAAAGTAAAAGGCTTGCCTAACTAGTGACTGGCCCAGAACACCGTTGCTAATCCGTGCAAACAGTGCTCAGGCAAGCCAAGTACTACTATACGTAGAATATATTCTTAATCGAACCCGTCTGGGTCTTGACAATTCTCCGCCCAAATGGCGACCCAGGAATTTTTTTCTAATTCAATGCCAATTCTGTGAACTAGCGCTTATTAAACTGGAAATCTACTCAGGAATTCCGTTACTATCTTTACAACTTAAAGATCTCTCAAGCGCTTAAATCTAGATCGCTCAGCAGTTATAGGTCTCGTGGCATAGCAATGAACTACAACAATAAAATTGTCGACCTTGTCGCTCATATATATGAATCGGTCGCTTACGACGATGTATGGGAAGAGGTTATCAGCGATATCTGCGATGCAATTGAAGCGCTGGGCGGCTATCTAACGATTACTGATAGGAAGTCCCAGCAACTTAGTATCGTTGCTAATCGATTTAACGACAAAACTATCGAGTCATATAGCGAAGAATACGCCCCCCTTGATGAACGCAGACTAAGCGTCGAAGACATGTCTACCAGTTCAATCAAAAAAGGCTCAGAGCTATTAGATAGCCAAAGCTAACGCTCTTCTAAAGTCTATCAGGAGCTATTCCGTGAAAATGATTGCTTCCATAGTATCAGCACCTGCTTTTATCGAGATACCCAGTTCATTGCCAGCATCACCTTTTACCGCCCAGATACTCAGCAGGATTTTGATAACCAAACAAAGAAAATTCTCGGCATCTTTGTACCACACCTAACGCGCGCTTTTACCATATCCACCCAAACCAAACTTGCCCAGCTACAAAGCCAGGTGCAAGAGCAGCTAAAAAGTAGTACTGAAGCTGCTATTTTTTTGGTG
>NZ_LWGJ01001652.1:0-739 GCF_001635845.1 Oleiphilus sp. HI0132
CAGAATACGTTCACCTTCGATCAGAAGTTCTAAAGTTCCTGTACGAAAAACAACGAAAAGTTGAACCGATTAGTGCCTCAGTAAAAAAAACTAAAGCTGCCTCAGGTATTGCGGCAGCGTAAGACAAGTTAATCATTACTCCCGTTTACAATGGCGTAAACATAGGGGGTAGGTGGACAACGGCGTTCACAAGTAATGCGACATGAGAAAACTGTTGAGTAGAGGCTCAGTAGTTATCTCACAGCGCATTGTTTGTGAGCGCTTTTTTAATGCCTTAAGAATTAGTAAAGCCATATTTATAGCAAGGGTCACAGCATAAACAAAGAATGACTGACTTATGCTTGGCCTTTAAAAAAGTAACTAGGAGATGTAAATGAAAAAACGTTCAATTAGCCTATTAAGCACAGCAATCGCTACGATTATTGCTTCGAGTAGCGTTGTCGCTGCACCAGAAACGATTACTGAGGCGATTACAGGTGGTAAAGCCTATGGTGACTTGCGTTTACGATATGAAAGTGACGACCGAAGCAATGACACTGATTCAGATGCCTTAACCCTACGTACGAGAATCGGATACAAAACGGCAGAATTCAAAGGCTTTACTGCACTGGTCGAGTTTGAAGATAGTCGTGAAGTTTTGGGGGTTGAAGAAGCGGACGATGATGCATTAATTCTAGACTCAGAAGTAACTGAGCTCGATCAAGGCTTTATTCAATATAAGAATGACATGGTGACAGCA
>NZ_LWGJ01001653.1:0-1233 GCF_001635845.1 Oleiphilus sp. HI0132
CTGGTACAAACCCATCATTCCGTGTAGATGAAACGGGTTGTGCCGTCATGTTGACCAAGCAGGTTGCAATTACCATGGATATTAAGTTTGCAGCGAAAAGTGATGAGTTAACGCTAGAATACTACCCGGAAGTTAAGAAGATCGCAGACTTTATGAAAGAAGTCGTATCAACGACTTTGACGGTGGAGGGACACACGGATTACCAAGGCAGTCGTCGGTACAATCTGAAGCTATCTCAACGTAGAGCTGAGTCTGTTAGGCGAGTATTGGTTGACGAGTTCGGCATCGCTGAAGAGCGAGTTGCCGCAAAAGGCTTCGGTGAGGAGCAGCCGATTGCAGACAACGAGACTGAAGATGGGCGCGCTAAAAATAGGCGAGTGGTCGCAGTGCTTGAGGCTCAGGTGACCAAAGAAGCATTGCGTTAAGTCAGCTCTAGTCTTTAGAGCAATAGTATGAGGGTCTACATGGGTCGAAGTTTCGGTCTTGTAGGCCTTTTTTGTTTAATGTAGGGTCATAGCTGCTCGCTAAAGGAGTTAAGAGAAGAATTGTGAGGCGCAAATAGCGATGGAACAGTTTAATGTGGATTGCCTGGTGATCGGAGCTGGAGTTGTTGGTTTAGCAATAGCGAGGCGAATAGCTCTTGAGGGTCGGGAAGTTTTGCTCGTCGATAAAGAATCCAGCATTGGCACGCAGACTTCTTCACGCAATAGTGAAGTGATCCATGCAGGAATATATTACCCAAAAGGTTCCTTAAAAGCTCAGCTATGCGTGGCTGGGAAAGAAATGTTATATGACTATTGTGCTAAGCATCACCTTCCTTTCAAAGCTTGTGGAAAATTGATTGTTGCGACAAGTGATGATCAGATAGCTCGTCTTCAGGAAATTAAAAACCAAGCTCAACTTAATGGTGTAGACGATCTTCGCTTCATCGGTTCTGTAGAACTTAATAAGCTAGAGCAAGCGATAGTGGGTAAAGCAGCCTTATTGTCGCCTTCGACAGGCGTTTTGGATAGTCATGCCTATATGCTTCAATTGCAGGCTGATCTTGAGGCAAACGGTGGTCAGTGCGTGTTTAACTCAGAGCTCCAGATAACCGGGCAGGATGAGGGTGGAGTTGAGCTTACTCTCAATGGCGGGGAGGCTCTGATAAGAACGAAGTGCTGCATCAACTCTGCAGGTCTAAATGCTCAGCCTCTTGTTAATGATTCTCCAGCCATTTCTATTGCCGAGTTA
>NZ_LWGJ01001654.1:0-1125 GCF_001635845.1 Oleiphilus sp. HI0132
TAGTAATGATAGACGGTAATTCCGGAATTGAAATTGTGCGTTACATCTAATTTTCGGGCTGCTTAAAGCGCCTGAATTTATTGCAAGATATAGTCTTTTACGTCTACACCGTGAGTACCATTCGTAATGCCTTCCTTAATAGCATAGGGTTTACCATGCTTGTCTATCGGGTCTTTAATCAGATTAATTACGTAGGAAGAGCGGAATTTTTTATCGGCTGTCATGACCAGTTCAACTTTAGGGCGCAGACGAGAGTCAGCGTTCGCTGATACGACGATGCCTACTTCACCGTTGGTCATTTCGACCAAAGTACCCGGAGGGTAAATGCCTACCATACGAATAAACGCTTCAACCAGCTCGGAGTCGAAGTGCTTGTCTCGTTCGGCGTAGAGAATTTTTAAAGCATCAAAGGCTGGTGAGCCGTCTTTGTATGAACGGGTACTTGTGATTGCATCATAAACATCGACAATTGATACCATGCGTACAAACTGATGGAGGTAAGCTGCACTTAGTTTTTCTGGGTAGCCCTTGCCGTCGATACGTTCGTGATGAAAGTGTGCTGTATCCTTAATTAGTTTGTTGACGCCTTGTTGTTCGTCTAATAGTTCTTTGCCATACACCGAGTGCTGTTTCATTATGTCATATTCGATGCGTGTTAGACGGCCTGGTTTGTTCAATATGTCGTCTGGTATTTTAGTTTTACCAATATCATGTAGCATGCCGCACAGACCGATGGTTTCTAGCTCGTGCTCTTTTAATCCAATGAAACGCCCGAAGGCAATTGCTAATATACCGACGCGCAACGAATGCTCTGCTGTATACTTGTGCTGTTCTTTTACCTGTGTAAGCCATAGTAGGGCGTTAGCATTATTTAGAATGCTGCTGACGCAAGATTGAATCGCTTTACGCGAAGCATCCATATCAAATGATTCACCATTGCTCAGGCTTGTTAATACTTCATCGACATGGTCTTTGGTTTTTTCATAGCTTAGTTTGGCTTTGGGTAGTTCATCGTGGATTTCGAGTTCTTCACGAAAACCGGGGTATTGTTTCTCTTCCTTGGCTTCAACGGTGCCTTTACCTGATTCAAGCCAAAACTCTTTTTCAATTTCAATATAAACAAAT
>NZ_LWGJ01001655.1:0-1975 GCF_001635845.1 Oleiphilus sp. HI0132
TACCAACTCCTTCAAAACCTTGCTGTGAAAGAAACTTATATCCCTGATCCTTCTGAATCTTGTGACCATAAATATCATGTTCAAAATCAGGCAGTAATCCTAGCTCACTCAGTAAAAGGTATTCAAATTTTCGCAAACAGCGCTGCAAGTCTTGCCCTTCAGCTAGCTGATCCAAACAATCTACATAGTTTGAGAACACTCCCAGGCTTGGCTCATTGTCCGGTACTAGCTTCAGAACCAATTCATTAAGGTAGTAAGCACTAAAAAGATAGTTTGCGCGAAGCTTATAGGGCTGGCTTGGAACATCGACGGATCGAAGTGTTTTGATTGAAGAGCGGCCACTCCAAGAGAGCAAAAGAGCCTGAAAGGGTTGAAGCAAGGCTGACCAAGCACTTCCTTTTCGCAAGGCCCCTTTTGCGATCAAAGTAAGCCGTCCGAAATTAAGTGAAAACACATCAACTAAAAGACTGGACTCCTGATAAGGGCGCCGGTTCAAAACATAAACCGCTTGCTGCTCCTCAATCATACTCATGCACTGACCGCCCCCTATTTAAAGGAGCCTTACTCGTCTCGATAACCCAAACTCTTTAAAGCCCTTTCATCATCAGACCAACCACTTTTGACCTTAACCCATAGGTTTAACATCACCTTGGTATCAAACAAGCGCTCCATTTCTTTACGAGCATCACGGCCAATGATTTTTATTTGTTCACCCTTGTCACCAATAACGATTTTCTTTTGACCACTGCGCTCTACAAGTATTAGCGCGCTAATATGCAGCACGTGCTTAACCTGTTTAAACTCTTCAATCTCTACAGTCACCGCATAAGGTAGCTCTTCCCCCAGCTGTCGCATGATCTTCTCACGCACAAGCTCAGCAGCCAGAAAGCGCTGACTTCTGTCAGTCACTTGATCTTCAGGATAGTAATGAATACTGTTTGGAAGGAAGCTATCAATTAGTTTTTCAAGAGAATCAACATTATGTCCATGCTTGGCAGAAACTGGAATAATTTCGTTGAACGAATGCTTCTCAGCCAAAACTTGAATGTGCGGTAACAAAGCACCTTTTTCTTTTGCCTGATCAACTTTATTTAACACGAGAATTACAGGCGCTTTTGCAGCTTGGATTTTTTCAAGCACGAAGCTATCTTCCTCTGTCCACTTGGTTCGATCAACCAAAAAGACAATAACATCAACATGCTTAAGCGAATCTGACGCCGCTTTATTCATATATCGATTAATCGCTTTATGTTCTTTCAGGTGCAAACCAGGTGTATCAACATAAACGACTTGCGCTTCGCCTTCGGTTTTGATCCCTAAAATCTGGTGACGCGTGGTCTGAGGCTTCTTTGAGGTAATACTAATCTTTTGACCCAATATACGATTTAGCAACGTTGATTTGCCGACATTAGGGCGCCCAACAATGGCGACATAGCCACAACGGGTATTCGGGTTATTAAAACTTTCCAAGTCGAATTCAGTCATGATAATACTCCAGGGTTATGACTTTTCTTCCAGAATAGCCAGCGCTTGCTTTGCTGATTTTTGCTCAGCTATTCGTCGACTAGGGCCTTCACTATTTGTTCTGATACTCATTGATGCAACCTCACACTCGACAAAGAAAGTCTGATCATGAGCTTCACCTGTGACCTTAATAACTTCATATTTCGGGAGGTCTTTCTTTATAGATTGCAGATATTCTTGTAGGCGGGTTTTAGGGTCTTTTTCGGTATTATCTAAAGACAAGTTAGCGAAACGCGGCTCATACCACGATAAAACAACTTCTCGGCAAGTTGAATGATCGCTGTCTAAATAGATAGCACCAATGACGGCTTCCAGAGCATCAGCAATAATCGACTCCCGCCTAAAGCCACCACTCTTCAGCTCACCGCCCCCTAAGTTCAAATAGTCGCCTAGCTTAAATTCTTTACCAATCTCTGCCAGCGTTACCCCTTTTACCAACAAAGAGCGCAAA
>NZ_LWGJ01001656.1:0-1266 GCF_001635845.1 Oleiphilus sp. HI0132
ATTGGGCGAGCAGGCCTTGTTCGGACAGGTAGACCTCTTCGAGATCTTTATCATTGCCGATGCAGCTTATGACGAGGTCGAACTTATGATCAATCTTCTTAAGGTCTAGCAGTATTTGGCCTTCATACTCTTCGAGCCAACGTTGGGATTTTGAGGTACTACGATTGTAGACGTGAAGGTCACAATGTTTGGAAAGGTGACCAGCCATAGGATATCCCATTACCCCTAAACCTATGAACAAAACTTTAGTTGTCATGGAATGTTGCTCCAAGTATTTAATTATTCTCTGCTAGTGGTAAGGTCAAGGTAAAGCAGGTGCCTTGATTCGCTTCGCTCTGAACATCAATGCTACCTTTGTGTTTTTTAATTACAACCTGGACAAAATTCAAACCTAAACCTGCACCTTTATCGCCGCTTAATTCTGTCTGTCTTTGGCGGTGAAAGCGCTTGAAAATAAAAGGAAGCTCTTCAGGACTGATGCCAAAGCCTTGATCTGAAATATCGATAATCGCCTTATCTTGAGTACAACGGGTTTTAATTGTAACCGTTGTGTCTTCAGGGCTGTATTTGACAGCATTGGAAAGCAGGTTGGTGATAGCTCGCTCAATCAACTCTGCATTGCCGAGTAGCCAGATAGGTTCTTCATCAGAGAACTCTAGATTAATGCCTTTCGCTTTTGCCTGTTGGGACAAGGAGTCAATGCTATCTTCGACTGCATTGAGCAGGTCAAACTCATAAAAGCTTTGCTCGGCGCTCTGTTCTGCGCGAGTGATTTGCAAAAATTGGTCTGACAGATTCAAGCTTCTTTTGGCGTGGCTTTCAATTTCATCAATTAGCGTGCTATCCCAGTTGATTCGACCAGTTCTGAGCCCGTTAAGCATGGCTAGCTGTGATACCAGCGGAGAACGGACATCGTGAGATAAAAAGTCAATAAGCTGATTTTTTTCACGCTGTTGTTGGCGAATTTCGGTGATATCTGAAAGTGTGATCATCAAGCCTGCGTCAATGTCTTCATCGACAATAAAGGGGGCGCAATGAACCTGAACGTCTCTATCATTTAACTGGATTTCATCATTGGTCTGTGCGCCGTTGACTAATACCTTACTCATATTTTGACTTAGCTGAATGTTTTGTTGGGGGTCAAACAATGTACAAATAGCTTGTCCTAGTAGCGTTCCGTTTGATTCAGAAAACCAAGTTTGAGCATGACTATTGGTAAATACGATTAAGCCAACAGGGTCGGTAACAAATACCGACCCTGTTGGC
>NZ_LWGJ01001657.1:0-794 GCF_001635845.1 Oleiphilus sp. HI0132
ATCAGCAGATAACTAGGGGACTCAATAGCACGGGTATTGTTTGCTGTCCGATTCGGACTCATGAAGACTTATTTTGCGTATTGGTGATTGCCTGTGAACACTCTCTGAGCCAAAGCTCACACCAAATACGTTTATTAAAGTACTTTACCGAGGAAATGGCCCAGGCTTGCAGTAAGACCACGGAAAAAATTACACGCATTGAGAGCGATGCCAGCACTGAAGCTATGGCACAGCGAGCCAGGGAAATAGCCCACGAAGCCAACAACCCCTTAAACATCATTAATAACTATTTGGTCTCTTTGTCTAACAAACTAACGGGGCCTGCAGAAAGTTACGAGCAACACGAGCTAGCTGAAGAGCTTGATATTGTCAGAGAAGAACTAAATAGAACAAGTCAGATTATTTTACGTTTACGCGACCTAAAACAAGAAGCCGTCGAAACACAGTCCGGCGTCGACATTAATACCGAAATCAAGAATCTTTGCACCTTATATGAGCATTCTTTATTCGTCTTGCACGACACTTCCTATCAGCTAGACTTAGATCAGGACTTGAAGCGAATCGGCACGAAAAGGAACCAGTTCAAGCAAATCATTACAAATCTGATTAAAAACGCCTCGGAAGCAATGCCTGAAGGCGGCATTATTTTTATCAGCACGGCAGCCAATATCAACCTTAATGGCCAGGGTTACGTAGAAATCCTGATCAAGGACCAAGGCCCAGGCCTGCCAGAAGAAATAGCAAAAAGCCTTTTTAAACCTGTTACCTCAACAAAAGGTGACGGACACTCAGGC
>NZ_LWGJ01001658.1:0-16180 GCF_001635845.1 Oleiphilus sp. HI0132
AAAAACCGTTAACCAGATAACATTTTAGTATGCTTATACTAAATTTTATCACTATATTCCAACACCTAATGTTGTTTTTAAAACATTACAACCTCTTTTCATACACACATGGAGTTTTATTAAACGTATGAACCTACACCTTAAAACATTATCTTTATTGCTTCCGCTTACCCTACTGACTGCCTGTAAGAATGAAATCACACCAGAATGGGAGCAATATTACTCTCATGCCAGTAGCAATGAATCTCGAGTTGAGTGGCTATCAAATGTCGCCGTCGATGGTTATGGAGAAATAATCAGCGGCGGATCAACGATCCGAACAGGCACGGACCGCCAACAAAATATTTTGCTGGTTAAGCGAAGCAGTGATGGTGAATTAATCTGGTCAACCGATATTGACCTTGCGAAAGGCAACTATCGAAGTGACGATAAGATAACTGATCTCACCCTAGATAGTGACGGTAACAGCTATGCCATTGGTGTTAGCTATATTGTCGAAAATGACATTCAACGCTATGGCTCTTTCCTCGTTAAAGTAGATACTTATGGAGAACTAGTGTGGTCTATTGAGCTATCTAAACACGATGATGCGCGCGATCTAGAGATCCATCAAGACCAGTTATATGTTACAGGTTTTGCCACCCAAGTGTTTAACTTAGATGGCGTCAAACAACTTAAAATTGAACATGAGAAAGCATGGGATATCGAGGTTAATGATGCCGGCGACATCCATATTGTCGGCGCAGAAAAAGCAGCGAAATACAATGCTGCAGGGCAACTGGCCTGGGCTGTTGATTTACCTGCAGACCTTTACCTTCAAGCCGCTCTCGCAGTCCTATCTGATGACAGCATTGTTATCGCGCACAATCAACAAGATGATTCAACACGCATAGCCGGTATCAGTCCAAACGGTCAACCATCCTGGAGTAAAACCTACTACCCGCCACAACAAAGTTATGGACTACCGGGCCCGGCTTTACTGAAGGCAGATTGGCGAGACAATGTAGTGCTCAGCCTTTCTAACGACAAGTCCAGACGCCTAGTTAAATTGAATGAGCAAGGGCGAGAGCTGTGGCAAACCACGAGCCAAAATATTGTTCAAGACTTAGCGCTTGATGAAGACAGTGCAGTGTATGTTGTCGGTGGTGGTAACAACGAGAAATTTGATTCAAGTGGCCAGTTCATCGGTGCAACCGTAGCGACCTCAGGCACTCAAATCACGACAGGCTCCATCGCATTAGAAGGCAATAATATGTACATTGGATATAGCGCAGTCAAGGACGGTGAAATTCAACATTATTTAGCGAAGTTCTTGAACCAATAGAAATACCCAGTCTCACCCTTAAAACAGATTGAACAGGTTTAAATATGAGGTGTTAAGCGAAGGCCTAGATGGAATAGGCCTTCGCGATGAAATCTAGGTTATGCCTTGAGGCTTTGTAAGAACGCGGAAACCATGGAAAGAAAACCCCGCAATTGTCGCAATGCATGACCCTAAACGACGGCACTTCAATTTACTTAAGGTAAGTGCTAAGAGGCTAATCCGAAATACTCTGTCAACGAAGGAATGGGTTCAACATTCGACCAAAAAAGCCCGTCATTTTCAAAGGAGCATCCATCACAGCAAAGCATATACAGTCTTCTTCCATATGCGCTCTTGGCTGGTGAACAGTCTGGGTGTCGGCCAAAATGAAATCATCTTTATGATAATCACCTGCTTTATCGCAAAAACTACCACGCATCACCAAGGTAAATTCATTGCCCTCATGTGTATGCTCTGGGAGTTCTTTGCCTGCAGCGATTCGATAAAACTTAGCGGTGTAGCGTTCATCGGAAATAGGTAATACAAACTCTTTTATGCTGCTTGAAAAGCCTGACCACGATAACTGGTCGAAGTCTTTATCAACAAACCGCCTCAGTGGCGGTGGAATCTCGACCTGCTGATTCGCTGAGTTCAAAGGTTTGTCATTCGCGACAGGATCATCAAGCCGCGCGAGAATATTGTCTAGTACGTTCGCGCCAACCGGCTCAGGCTCCAGGCTAGATAATATATCACCGCCTAAGCTTTCGTAACGTCGTACTTTTGCGGCACACGAACCGCAAGTTTCGATATGACAAGCAACGATAATACCCAAAGCATTAGGTGCCTGCCCAGCAGCGAACTGCATTAAAAGGTCATCGGAAGGATGATAATTAGCCATGTCATATGCTCTTTTGCCAAGTTATCTAGCTTTTTCATTGCTAGTCTGAGTCTCGATTTAATCGTGCCAAGGGGCAAGTCCAATTCCCCTGCAATTTCACTGTGTGATTTCCCTTCAAAGTAAACCTTGTAGACAATCTGTTTTTGCTCGTCAGGTAAGGCTGTGATTAAGTTACGAACAATCAGCGCATTTAGATCACTTTCGACTTCACTTTCTAGAGATTCACCACCCTCTTCATAAAACAAGTCATCAGATTGGACCAAATCAGGGCGACCCTTACGTGCAATATCAATACGTTTGTTACGAACAATCGTATATAACCAGGTAATCGCAGTGCCGGATTCTGGCTTAAAGGTATGCGCTTTTCGCCATGCGGTTAACATGCACTCTTGTAATAGCTCCTCGGCATCTGCTGAGTTCGAACCACACTTAATGGCATACGCTTTCAAGCGTGCAGAGCTTAAGTTAAATAGTTCTATAAACGCACTACGGTCTTGATTTTGAGCAATACTCATTAACAAGGCGTTTAACTTTTGGTTTTCTGGAGTGATGGTAGCCACCGGGCCTTCCTGCAAGAAATCTACGTTTGAATCATTCCTGAAATGTAAAGCATATTACTATTTGGGTAAACCCATTAATCCAATATCTGAGCTATGCCGTATAGTTAGTAGAATCTTTTAATACTTAGGTGAGACATGAAATCAGACGTAGTTATGGACACAGTTATGGACGTAGTCATAATTGGTGCAGGCATGGCAGGATTAACGGCTGCTAAGCAGTTACAACATAGAGGCAAAAAGGTAGCGGTGGTCGAAAAGTCACGCGGAACTGGCGGCAGGCTCTCATCAAAGCGCTTACCACTACCTGACGACCAAAGCCTTACGTTTGACCTCGGCTGCCCTAGTTTCTCTAGCGAAACACCACAATTTAAAGCTCAACTTGATAAGTGGCTGGCCGATGAGCTTATCGTTCCCTGCGCCAATCAGCCAGAGTACTATGTTGGCCGAGAGCGAAACTCCAGCATCACGCGCCACATTGCTAAAGACCTGAACATTCACTTTTCCACCCGGGTTTGTCGCCTCGAAAAGGAACGTGAGCTTTGGCAGGTTTACACTGAATCACCTACTGGCGAGCAGCTGTTCTGCACAGCAGAGCACATTGTAATCGCAACGCCACCTCAACAAACTTACGACCTATTACCCAAAGGCAATAGTCTCTGCCCTCTAATCGAGCACATTAAAATGGAACCACAATGGGTACTTCTCTTGGCCGTTCGTAGCAGTACAGAACTAAAAATAGATTCTGCACAGCACCCAAATATTAAGTCAATTTCGCCAGAGCACGTTAAACGAGGTGCTAAGCCAGACGATTCAGTGCAGTACTATCAAGTCCAAGCTGGCGAAGAGTGGAGCCAAGAAACAATTAATTGGGAACGAACACGCGTTGAAAGCTATCTATTGAGTGAGTTCGAAGCACTATGCGAACAAAAAATAGATATCATCGTTTCACACTTACATCGCTGGCTATATTCTCTGCCGAGTAATACCCCCATCGACAATAAAGAGAACTACCTTACATGTAGTGAAAAAATACACCTCAGTGGAGACTATCTTGCCACGAATCAATCCCGCCACGGACTTGAGTGCGCCTATTTAAGTGGCATATCGGTAGCAAAACAGATCTAATTTCATTCGGCCTGCGTATGATATACAAGGTTCGTAGTATAAGATATTGGCAACATAAAATAGCAACAAAAAGGGATAATATAAGATGACGCAAGAACATTTACTCAACCTAATCTGGTTTAGAAGTGATCTAAGGGTTTATGATAACCCGGCGCTTTCGGCTGCCATGTCATCCGGGCCTAGCATTGCTGTTTATGTGATATCTGAAGAAACCTGGGATGCCCACAATGAGTCGCCAGCTAAACGATCTCTTATCCTGCGCCAACTAGAAATACTCTCTGGCGCTCTCAGCGAGCTTAACGTTCCCTTTTATGTTCTTACAGCAGAATCCATGCAAAAACTGGAATCGAGTATTTCTGAGTTTGCCAGCCAGCTGAAAGTTTCTCACCTTTTCTACAATGAAGATTATGGACTGAACGAGCGCCGACTCGCCAAGTCGGTATCTGAAAACTTACGTAATCACGGCATTATCAGCCAATCTTTTCATGATCAATGCATCGTTTCTCCGGGCACCTTGAGGAACCAGAAGGGAAGCTACTATCATGTATTCTCGGCATTTAAACGTGCATTTTTAAAGCAGTCGAAGACTTTATCCAGGCACCTGGTCAACAAACCCTCGCCACAACCGCCCTTAACAGTCAAAGCACCAAACTTGAATGTTGCGACGTTTCAAGTCGATTCTCGGTGGGACCATCATTGGCCCGCAGGAGAAGATCACGCTCACGAGCTACTTAATAACTTCATGGAAGAACGCGCAGCCTCTTACCATAAGGCCAGAGATATTCCCTCGCTCGACGCGACAAGTTCACTGTCTCCTTATCTTGCAACGGGTATCGTAAGCACATCACAGTGTTTAAGATCAGCACTAAGCTATAATCAAGGCGAGTTTGAAGGGCGTAATGAAGGCGTCAACACCTGGATAAACGAACTACTATGGAGAGAATTCTATCGCCACCTCTTGTACGCTTATCCGAGGTTGAGCATGCATAAGCCGTTTAAGAAAGAAACAGATCAGCTACCTTGGCGTAAAGACCATCGTTTGTTTGAACAATGGAAGGCTGGAAAAACAGGCTACCCCATCGTTGATGCTGCCATGCGCCAATTAAAAGAAAAAGCCTGGATGCACAATCGACTACGCATGATTACCGCGATGTTTTTAACAAAGCACTTATTAATTGATTGGCGACTCGGTGAAGCGTACTTTATGGAAATGCTAGTCGATGGTGATTTGGCGTCCAACAATGGTGGATGGCAATGGTCAGCCTCGACAGGCGTCGACGCGGTTCCCTACTTCAGAATTTTTAACCCCACACGCCAGTCTGAACGCTTTGACCCCCAAGGACAGTTTATAAGACGCTATGTTCCTGAACTACAAACCTTGGATAGCAAGTCAATACACCAACCAACTAAAGAACAGAGAGCTGCATGCGCTTACCCCGCAGAAATAGTCGAACACGCCCTGGCAACGTCACAAACGAAAGCGGCATTTAAATCGCTTCACAAACAAGCTGATACTGAACAGCTTCCTCTTTTGGACTATTACTCATGAACGATACACCGAGCAGTAAGACTAAAGCGGGTCACTCAACAAGGCTAATAGGTAACCTTATTAGCTGGTTTGACTCTGAGTCTTACTCACCTGACCCCAAAAGGGAGCACGCTACCAACACCGTAAACTGGATGCGTTGCATGCCATTTATTGCCGTCCACTTAGGCTGCCTAGGTGTCATCTGGACAGGCTGGAGCCCCGTCGCCATTGCGATCTGTTTAGCCGCTTTTTGGCTAAGGATGTTTGCGGTCACCGCGTTTTATCACCGCTTTTTTTCTCACAAGAGTTACAAGGCCAACCGCTTTTGGCAGTTTTGTTTTGCCGTGCTAGGCAATTCAGCGTCTCAAAGAGGCCCGCTTTGGTGGGCCGCTCATCACCGGAATCATCATAAGCACTCAGATGAAGAGTCAGACTTACACTCTCCCATTGCTCATGGTTTTTGGTGGAGTCACGTCGGATGGTTCATGAGCGATGAAGGGTTTAAAACCGATTACAGTGTCATAAAAGACCTAGCGAAGTTCCCTGAACTCCGCTTTCTAAATCGCTTTGATAGCCTAGTGCCCGTTCTCTTCGCAATCGGCATGTACATGCTGGGTGAATACTTGGCTTATGCTTTACCAAACTCAGGCGTTAATGGTTTACAAATTCTGGTTTGGGGCTTCTTTATCTCTACAGTATTTTTGTTTCACGCCACCTTCACCATTAACTCTCTTGGTCACGTATGGGGATCAAGGCGCTTTGAGACAAAAGACCAAAGTCGGAATAATGCTTTCCTTGCACTGCTTACCCTGGGAGAAGGCTGGCACAACAATCATCACCGCTTTGCCGTCTCTGCAAGGCAGGGTTTCTACTGGTGGGAGATTGATATTTCTTACTTGATACTGCGTCTATTGAGCTTTTTTAGAATTATTTCTGATCTGAACCCTGTGCCTTCTCGTATCCTAGAAGAAGGTAGACAAAAACGTTCAAGCATAAACGTTCATACTTAAAAAGGCACAATCATCATGTCAGTCGTCGTTATAAAGTCAGAAACACCCGCTAATGTTGTAGAGCGATTCAAGCACCTCTTCCACACGCTCGATGCGAATAACTGCGATAGTGGAATCATTGAAGCAGTCTACGAACCAGACGTATTATTCGAAGATAGCTTTCATCGGATAGAAGGCGTAGCTAACTTTCAAGGGTACTGCGCGTCACTGTATCAGAACTTACTTTCCTGCCAGTTCACCTTCCATGACCAGTGGGTTAAAGACAATGATGCCATGTTAAATTGGACCATGAAATATGCTCACCCGAAGCTAAATAAAGGCAGAATAATCACGATTGAAGGGGCAAGCCTAATACGTTTCAACGACAAAGTGTACTACCACAGAGACTACTTTGATGGCGGGCAATTGCTCTATGAGCACATACCGGTCATGGGGAAACTTATCCAAACTCTAAAATATTTTATGAAGTAGCAGGAGCCGACAATGCTGAATGATATTGAACGTATTTGGGTAATTGGTGCTAGCACCGGGATTGGAAAAGCGCTCGTCACCGCCTTGGCGAAGTTTGATAAATCAATCATAGCAAGCGCTCGCTCAGAAGATAAACTAGACGCGTTGTGCGGACAGACACCATCAAAGTGCGAGCCACAAACGCTAGATATCACCAATGATAGTGCTTGCCAAGCCGTCGTAGAAAAGCTGCAAAGCACTTATCCGTCGATTGATATGGTCGTCGTGAACGCGGGTACGTGTGAGTATATCGATTCAGACGAAATTGATATGAGCAGTATCAAACGCGTGATGGACACCAATTTCACGGCCGCTGTTTCGACCATCAATGCAGCGCTGCCCCTGTTGCGCGAATCCGCCAAACAAGGAAAAACGCCAAAACTGGTCGTGATGTCGAGCAGCGTCACCTATCAAGCGCTTCCCAGAGCACATGTCTACGGCGCTTCAAAAGCGGCACTACGATATTTTACCGAGTGCTTAAAAATAGATTTACAGCAAGAAGGCATTGACGTTCATCTAGTGAGTCCGGGGTTTGTCAAAACACCTTTAACCGATCTCAATGATTTTCCAATGCCACTACTCATGGAACCCGAAGAAGCTGCCAGTCGAATTATTTCCGGACTTGAAAGAGGCATTTTCGACATACATTTTCCGCAACGATTTACTCGAACACTGAAGCTGATCTCTTTGTTACCTGATCATCTTCGCTTTTCTTTACTTGCCAAGTTATCGCGCAATGCATCTCAGGCCGATTCTTCTACAAGAACAACTCAGTCAATCGCGACGACAAACCCTCAGGATCACCAGCAATGAATCAGAACCCTTCTCACCAGCACCTTACAAACCAACGCATTGCGGTCATCGGATCAGGCATCGCGGGCCTGACGTCTGCCTATCTTTTGAGTAAGCGTCATGACGTTAGCTTATTCGAATCGAACGACTATATTGGCGGCCATACCCACACCGAACACGTACAATGCCAAGGCAAAAGCTACCCGGTGAATACAGGTTTTATCGTTTTTAATGACTGGACCTACCCTAACTTCATCAAACTAATGGACCAGCTAGGCGTTACAAGCGAAGATTCAGACATGAGCTTCAGTGTACGATGTGAAAACACTGACCTTGAATACAATGGCACCAACCTAAACAGCTTATTCGCGCAACGAAGTAACCTGTTCCGCCCTAAGTTTCTGAGGATGATAAGCGACATCCTTAAATTCAACAAACAAACGGTTGAGAGCTTGGAAGCGGGTACACTCGACACTGAGCAAAGCCTAGGTGAATTCATTGAACAAAATGGCTATTCCGACGCTTTTAAAAACTATTATATTGTTCCAATGGGAGCGGCTATCTGGTCTGCATCTGTCGATGTAATGCTATCGTTTCCCTTAAAATTCTTTATTCAGTTTTTTAAGAATCACGGCATGTTAAGTGTCGATGATCGACCGCAGTGGAGGGTACTAACGAATGGTTCAGAGTCTTACATAGCACCGATTACACAGCGTTTTAAAGACAACATTCACCTTAACAGCAATATCATAAAGGTAACACGAAGCCCTAGCGAGGCGGCCATTACCTTTAGCGA
This sequence comes from Oleiphilus sp. HI0132, assembly GCF_001635845.1. NCBI lineage: Bacteria > Pseudomonadati > Pseudomonadota > Gammaproteobacteria > Oceanospirillales > Oleiphilaceae > Oleiphilus > Oleiphilus sp. HI0132. The sequence goes on from NZ_LWGJ01001658.1 coordinate 8,523, forward strand.
CCATTCTGTGCAGACCTTTGATCAGGTCATCTTTGCCTGCCATAGCGATCAAGCCTTACGGCTACTCGGCGATGTGTCTGAAAAAGAGAGCGAGATTCTTGGCGCAATCCCCTATCAGGACAACAGCGTCACTCTGCATACAGATACTCGCCTCATGCCTAAGAAAAAACTGGCCTGGGCGGCTTGGAATTATCATATTCCTCAGCGCGCTAATGATTGTGCCATGGTGACTTACAACATGAACATCCTGCAGAACTTCGACGACGCTCCCGAAACATTTCTAGTTACTCTAAACAGGACCAATGAAATAGACCCCAGCAAGATCATTCGCACGTTCAACTACAGCCACCCGGTCTTTAGCCAAGACGGCGTCAAAGCACAGGCGCGTCATCATGAAATAAGTGGTAACCCTGAGTCTGGTCATGGACGCACACACTATTGTGGTGCCTATTGGTTCAACGGCTTTCATGAAGATGGGGTCAATAGCGGACTTCGCGTCGCAGAGGCTTTCGGAGAAACACTCTAGTGAGCAAAATAAAGCACAGCTCAATATATAGAGGATCGATACGGCATCGTCGTTTTTTGCCCAAGAAACACCAGTTTCGCTACCCCTTGTTTATGCTCTATCTTGACTTAGACGAGTTAGAATCGCTGTGTAAATCGAAGTGGTACTGTTCACTCGAAAAGTTCAATATTGTCTCGTTTCGTCGCGATGATTATTACTCACCCGAATCGGGCGATTTAAAACAAGCAGTCATTAATAAAGTGACGAACAATCTCACCGAACAAGGTTTATCTGCGCCGGAAATTGAACACGTCAGAATGCTGTGCCACGCCCGCTATTTCAATGCAGTCTTTAACCCTGTCACCTTCTACTACTGTTTTGACAAAGCTAACAAGCTGGTTTCTATTTTGGCTGAAATCACCAACACCCCATGGGGTGAACGGCATGCTTATGTGCTACCCGTAGGTCAATCGGGAGAGTATGGCTCGTATGCCCTGAAAGCACAAAAATATCACCACTATGAGTTTCCCAAAGTTTTTCATGTTTCGCCGTTCAACCCTATGGATATGACCTATCACTGGACCTTTGATGAGCCAAACCAAGGGCTAAGAGTGCATATGGATAACACCCAGCGCGACGAACAAAACGAAAAGCACTTTGACGCCACGTTAGTGATGGAGCGATACGATTTCACAAACTATTTAGCCAGCACACTGATCCGATTTCCGTTTATGACCGTAAGAGTAAGCATGGGGATATATTGGCAAGCGTTAAAGCTATGGCTAAAGCGCATACCATTTTACGATCACCCTAACTTAAGCAAATAAGATAACAACGAATGCCCGTAAAGGAGACATCGAGATGAGTCCCACAAGCCTAGTGAGTCACGCCAAAAAGCAATCAAAATTCAGTGTAAGTAGCGTCGCCCGAAAACTCGTACATAAGCAGCTACAAAAACTGCACACGGGGACAATTGTCATTGTTGAACCAGGCGCACGTACACTCTTCGGAGAACCACTTTCTCCCAATGACCCGCTTTATTCCGAGCTACATATTCTTGATGAAAATTGTTATCTAGATATTATGACGGGCGGCAGCATAGGCGCGGCAGAAGCCTATATGTCAGAAGACTGGAGCTCACCGGATCTAACTAAACTAGTGCAAGTAATGGTCCAGAACCGTGATATTCTAGATCAAATGGAAGGCGGCTTCGCCCTGCTATCCCGGCCCTTAACTAAAGCCTTTCACCTCTGGAACCAAAATACCGAAAAAGGCTCCAAGCGAAATATCGCTGCGCATTACGACCTGGGTAATGATTTATTTAAGACCTTCCTGGACCCGACAATGATGTATTCCTCTGGCATCTTCCCTAGCGAACAGGCAAGCATGGAAGAGGCATCACAATACAAGCTTAAGACTATCTGTGAAAAACTAAACCTATCTGAATCTGACCATGTGGTTGAAATTGGCTCTGGCTGGGGCGGGTTCGCCATCTATGCTGCCAAGCACTATGGCTGCAAAGTCACCACCACCACGATCTCTGATAAACAACATGAGTTAGCACAAACACGGATCAGCGAAGCAGGCTTAAGCGATAAAATCACACTTCTAAAGCAAGACTATCGTGAGCTAGAGGGGCAATTCGACAAGCTCGTTTCAATAGAAATGATCGAAGCGGTTGGCTGGCAATACTATGACACCTTTTTCGCGACTTGCGCCTCACTGTTGAAACCAAATGGCGCGATGCTGATTCAAGCCATCACAATTGAAGACCAGCGTTTCGAGTACGCCAAACGCAACGTCGATTTTATTCAGCGTTATATCTTTCCTGGTAGTTGTATTCCTTCAATTCAGGCTCTCACTAGCTCATCGATGAAGGCCAGCGACCTACGACTCGTTTATCAAGAGGACTTTGCGGAACACTACGCTAGAACACTGCTAGCATGGTTGGATTCATTTAATAAAGCCTCAGCGACCATCACAGAGCTAGGCTATAGCAAAGAATTTAAACGTATGTGGGAGTTCTACCTCTGCTACTGCGCAGGAGGTTTCAAAGAGCGCTCTATCGGCGTATCTCATATGTTATTCGCTAAACCAGGTTATAGAAACGAGCCCCTGTCTCGCATATAAGGCAGTGATAAGCGATATAGCCAACCACACCATTAAGGAGTCTACTCAATGTCTCGGGAACAACTAAATAGGCTCCTCAATGCGGTGTTATTCCAAAGCTGTTGGTTTCTGGCAATTTTATCAGATTGGTACCTGGCGCTCTGCGCATTCGCCTTGCTATTAGTGCATTTCGTTCGAACAAACGCATCGACTCACAACTCATTAAAACTCTTGTATATCGCGTGTATCGGCATTCTGATCGACAGCTTGCTTATGCATCTAGGCGTTTACCAGTTTCCGAACCCCGAGTTAAGAACCAACGATTTTATAATTCCCTTGTGGTTAATCATAATGTGGTGTGCGTTTACGCTCACACTGCTTTCGTCGCTGCAATGGTTTTTAGCCAAGCCATATTTTTTCATCTGCTTATGTTGCATTTCCGGACCCGCTTCATACCTGGCAGGCCGTCACTTCGGCGCGCTTCACTTTGCAGACGCCTCCCTTATTTTCATCATCCTAGAATGGTTCGTAGTCGGAGTTCTGTGTACTGCAATCTTCCCCTCTTCACCAAAGGAGGATCTGCCAGCCCAAGGAGGCAAATATGCAAGCTATTAGCAGTTTCTCAATTGCCAGTTTCTTTGTGCTCTCTTCGCTTTGCGCTCAGCTACAAGCTGCGCCAAGCGATATCAAAGTCGTTCAGTTTGAGGGCAAAGCGTATTCGCTAGACAGTGACGAGTTGCTGTACTCAGAGCACCACTATATAAACCTCAATCGATCAAATCAGTATGACAATGCATATGTCGAATACAAGGCGCCAGACGGAGAGGTCTTTGCGAAGAAAGATCTGGATTTCTCGAAGCATAAATTAATACCCGACATGAGCTTTATCGACCTCCGCTCGAATCAAACAAGTCTTCTGACCAAAACTGACAATCAGGTAAAGATTGAACACATCAAAAAGAAAGACCTGCAGCATGAAACGATAAGCATTGATAACAGCAAGCGCATTGTCGCCGATGCAGGCTTTGATCGTTTGGTCATCAAATATTGGCAGCACTTGCTAGCGGGAAAGAAGATCAAATTTGAAACCCTGTCGCTTGATCGGTCTGAGTTAATTGGTTTCAAACTAGAGACTGTTGATATTAATGAAGAACGCTTGCAACTATCCATTAAGCCGCAAAGCTGGCTAATCGGACTAGTGATGGACCCGATTTACCTGCACTATGAACGGTCCTCAAAACGTTTATTGGAATACAAAGGGCTGACCAACATCCTAAGAGAAAAGAACGGCGAGTTAAAAACAGATAATTATGTGGCGCATATTAAATACCATTACTTCTGAGTTCAATTCTTCTATTGGTTGGCAAGCGCTGCTTGACGTCCGCTAAGTGCCAAAAGCAGGCCTTGGTACTTCTCTCAGCTTTGGCTGAATATTACTGATACGAACTTTTATCCCAGCATCAAAAAATGGTGAATAGCGGTCATAAGAATCGAGCCTATTTTCCTCGAAACCTTACATTACTTAAAACAGGAAAGCAGATCTTTAGCTTTTGATGGTGCCTAGGTCAGGTTCTAAAAAATAGCTACCTCGAGCGTTTTATTAGTATCCTTTAACTCCAAAGGCATGATTCGCAGCACGGATCAACAATGGAAAATGACCGCTCTGCCCAAACTCCAGCCCTAGATTTGAGATAGTTATGCTAATTTTGTACAAGTTGAACTCCGAGATTTTAGTCTCTAATACAAATCCATTTGATACCCATACATCGTATTAAATCTTTTGGTTGATAAACTCATTAACTCCATGACGAAGAAGATGATGATGAAGATGATGATAGAAAAGCATCGCGTCGCTCGGCGGAGCTTTTCGACAGGTCCCGTGGTAGCGGCTTATGAACTCAAGGTGGACGCGGGGGAGGTGCGGAGAGATAACGCTCAAGTCGCTCTGGCGGCAAAATTGGATGCCCTGCACGAGTCTCTTGTCTCGCTCCCACCAGCACCTTTGCTTACCGACGATCCGACAGAGAGCAGCCGTAAAAGCAGCAGTCCACTGTTACTGGCACGATCCATGGCATCCGCCCAGTCCTTTCTTCGAAAGAAGTTCCATTTGTGGTCTTTTGGTCCACCACCGCGGGGCATTTACATTCATGGACCGGTCGGGGTCGGTAAGAGTTTTCTAATGGATCTCTTTTACGCGTCGGTTAATGTTCCTGATGATGATTCTCGCTGTAATAATTCCAGCCACAAACACGCAAAAATTACCAAACGCCGCGTCCACTTTCATGAATTCATGCTAGACGTCCATCATCGAATCTTTGTCTACAAAAAGAAGCACCCACGGGGTGATGCTATTCCCATCATTGCGAAACAATTGGCACAAGAAGCCCAACTCCTCTGTTTCGATGAATTTCAAGTGACAGACGTTGCCGATGCCATGATTTTGAAAAGACTGTTTTTATTATTATTGGATTGGAATGTCGTGGTAGTGGCCACCTCGAATCGCTCCCCCGATGCCTTGTATAAGGGAGGCATTAACCGATCCCTCTTTATGCCATTCATAGACATGTTAAAACACACGTTCGACATTTTTTCCATGGAGGGTTCCACTAAGGATTATCGACTCGAAACTCGAGCGGATGGTCAATCCTATTTTTGGTCAAACAAGGATGTTCATGGCGATAATAATAGTAATAACAACACGCAGGCGAAGTTGGAAGAAATATTTGGTGGCACTGCATCCGGAACTGAGGCTGAGGTCATTCAAGTTCGCTTCGGTCGCACCGTCCAGGTCGCCCGATTGAATGACCGGTGCGCCTGGTTTGACTTTTCCGAGTTGTGCTACCAACCGCTCGGCGCGGCCGATTATCTTTCCCTCTGCGACCGATTTCCGGTCCTCATTATGGACAGCGTCCCCCAATTGGGCGCCAACCACCTCAACGAAGCGCGACGATTCGTGAACCTCATTGACGCGTGTTATGAATCTCGCACCCGCTTGGTGCTAGCGGCACAAGTCCCGCTCGACGAATTATTTGTCGATTTTGAAGCGCAAGTCGAAAGCAGAGATGGAGATGTAGAATTGTTTGTCAGTGAGAAGGGGGGAAACTCGAGTTCCTTTGCGACGACCATGATTCGCACCAAAGAGGGGGAACATTTGGAGTGGTCGGCGACGGGTCTAATTGGCGTGTCACTGGCACAATTCTCGTCCGCCAATGATCTCGCCTTTTCCTTTCGACGAGCCGCGTCTCGATTGGTAGAAATGGGTGGAAAGAAATGGGGGCGGCAATGACGACTGTGGAGAGGCTGAATTAAGTGGCTAAAGACCTTGTGAATGTCAGCTTCGCGGACGTTTAGGCCCTTAGAACTGACTTCTTGTGTTGATGTCGTGTCGAGGCAGCATTGTGCCTGGGCCTACTATTGAAGATTGATGCCAGTTTGACCTGATTGTCATAGAAATTCAGACACTGATAGTTCTAGCTTTGGAGTTAAAGCAGTCATTCCTTATAGTATATTCTCTAAGAATCGAGTGCGTATTTGGTCTATATCACCATTTTTTTGCATTTTACGAAGCACTTTATCTAAAGGTTCAACTATATTGAGATTATTTTTATGCAAGTAATGATAAAGCTTTTCTGAATATAAGACTGGGCTGACAACTTTAACGTTCTCGAACGGTTCGGTTAGGAGAGCCTTCAACGCGTTAGCTTCAGGCAGTAAAGTGTATTTAACTCTCCCCAGAGCGACCATACTGAGAGCTTGATTGGTGTTAACAACAAAAGTGCACTGGATTTTATTATCTTCAACCAGCTTTTCTACTAACTTGACTCCTTTTACGCAAACAACGTCATGCCCAAGATCTTTAATCTTGCTTACTCTTTCGCTACTGTGTTTTCCAAGAGCAATTATATTAATCATATTGATTGCGGTAGGTACTGCATTTAAGTTGGGGTAGCTTGAATGCAGGTTGCCAATACGTGATACCTCCCCATCGAACATACCCATATTCGCAGACAATAAAGAGCGAACATTTGGAAGTCTATGGATTTCTACTTGATAACCGATCTTGTTGTATGCTTTTTTCAATACTTGGACTGATATGTCCTGAACAAAGGCATTTTCTGGAGTAGTCAATGCAATCACAGATTGAGATTGTGCATTCGCGAACCCTAACGAAAAAATGGCAAACAATAATAGCTTGGCAGCCAAATTCTTAATGATTTGATATTTCATAAGACATGATATCCTTTCGCTTCAGGCATCCTCTAAGGTTAGCAATGTAATATGAAACCTGCCAATAACCAATCAATTCAAATGATCTGCAGATGAAACAAGTCAATTATGATCTGCCCATCACTTAGCGGTATCTGTTTATACGAAAGAGTTGCTTTTGCTTATTTTCAATCATTTAGCCAGCAAGCAGACAAACTTAGATATCCGTTAGCGGGAAATTTTAGATCTCAATAAGATATTCTGAGCCCTCATGAGATACCAATACCGCCAAAGTAGCATAGCAATGAGCGCTTCCAGAACAGCCATTCCTATCAGGCTTGTGTCTGAGCTGAAAAGCGGCAAAGCGATCAACCTAAAGCCTATTAGCCCTGTCGATACTATCGCTGCGAAAAAGACGGCGCCTTCCAAGTAAGGCTTGTAAAATGATGACAGTATCATTGCACAACCGATCCCTACTTGAAGCCCTCCATAGACAGAAAAGAATTCGGCAAGCCCCATTTCACTCTGAAAGTTTATCCCCAAGAAACTGGCAGACAATGTGGGATTTATCGCACACCAAAGGCCCGAGGCAAGATATAAGATGCCAACGATTCGATAAGGTGTGCTGTAAAGTCGGGTAGATAACTTAGTTGTGGTCACTTAGAGTCCTCCATGGACGGCCTTCACAAACCATATAGTTTCCACAGTTTTTTGTACAGCCACGGCAAGGTAAGCGCGCCGCCTTATTTCCTTTATGTGTGCTGGGTTTAACCTGAAACTTACGCTCTTTCATCATATTCCCTATATGGATTCTTTAGAGTTCAAGACAAGACATTGG
>NZ_LWGJ01001659.1:0-716 GCF_001635845.1 Oleiphilus sp. HI0132
TGAAAAACTAGAGGTAAATGTAGTGGCACACTAATTTTGGCCACCTAATTAGAGGTGATATTATCACCATCAACTAACTAGGTATCAAAATGAGCAAACGAACAAGACCAACATACTCTCCAGAATTTAGACTCGAAGTTGCACAAGAAGTTGTTGATAAAGGGCGCAGTGTCCGAGATGTCGCGGATAGCTTAGGCCTTGGTAAGTCCACGGTCGATAAATGGGCGCGACAATTAAAAGAAGAACGAAACGGTAGGTTGTCGAGTGCTACACCTCTCACTCCAGATCAATTAAAAATTCGCGAGTTGGAACGCAAGATCAAACAACTAGAGGGAGACAACGAGATTTTAAAAAAGGCTTCAGCTCTCTTGATGCAGGACTCGATCAAAGGTTTTCGTTAATCCAAGCGCAGCAAGGGAGCTGGTCGGTATCTCGACTATGCCGCGTACTTAATGTTCATCGCAGCAGCTACAGATATTGGTGTGACCGCCCTCAAGAGATAGAGCCGCAACGCCTTAGATTGATTTCTGAACTCAAGCGTTGGTTTGGAATTAGTAATGGTTCTGCGGGGGAGCGTACTTTGGTAACTCTGCTGGCATTATCCGGCTTTAAGGTGAGTCGCTGGTTAGTGAACAAGCTCATGAGGCAAGAAGGTTTGGTTAGCCGCCAATTGCCGGCACATAAGTACGCTAAATCTGAGAAAGAGCATGTGCTCA
>NZ_LWGJ01001660.1:0-946 GCF_001635845.1 Oleiphilus sp. HI0132
ACGCGACGACATAACTCATTTGTGTCAAAACCAGTAACGAGTGGATCAGGGCCAATACGATTGCCTTTAGCGTCAAGCCACAAAGCAGATTTACATGGGATCAAGCTTAAGCCATGGCCTTCAAATTGTGGCTGAGGATGCGGAATACCTGCCGCATAATTCCACATTTTATCAAGATGCGTAACACTCCCCCCCAAATTTGAAACGAGCTCATGCAATGCGCCATCGGCATAAGGGTGAGATCCGTTTAGGATTTCTTTCGGTGGCAAGCCCCAAGGTTTGTACCAATGCTCCCTAACCTTGTCGATACTGCCGTTAATCCCGCCACATGCAGCAATAGTATGCTCAGCCTCAAACTCTACTACCTTTTTAGTCTCTTCACTTTCACTTCGACAGCCCACTACGCGGCCATTTTCAGATACCAACTGAACTACACGATGTCGATAAAAGAACTGAAGACTATCACGGTTAGAATGCTTAGCCAGTTTTTCTAGAAACAATTCAACCAAGCGGTGACCAGTGCCCCAAATTACGTGATACCGGGGAACGCTATTACCATCGCCATTTAGCCCACGTTCTACCCAGTTTACGGCCGGAAAGAACTTTAAGCCTTTGTCACATAGCCAATGAAATACGCGCTCTGCGGAATTCTGCACGTAGTATTCAGCCCAACGTTTAGGCCATTCATCCTGTTCACTGAACTGAGCGAATGAATGCCAATCTTTTAAGGCAAGTTCAGGAGAATCTTTTATGCCCATACGTTCCTGAAGTGGTGTCCCCACCAAGGCCATACCACCAAACGCCAACTTTGCCAGGCCACCGGAATTACCTTCAATATCTCGATCAACCAACGAGACACTTAGACCTTTTTCCAAGCATTCATGCGCCGCAATTAAACCCGCAATTCCAGCACCAACAATAAGTACATCACTTTTAATAGCTGCCA
>NZ_LWGJ01001661.1:0-1169 GCF_001635845.1 Oleiphilus sp. HI0132
CCCAAAAAGCGACTACGCTTATCGATAACAAAGGTGATAACACAAAACTGCGAATGAACTTCGCAGATGACACGCATCTTGATACTGACATGATCGTATTTTCTGCAGGCATTCGCCCCTATGATCAGTTAGCACGTAAAACCGGGTTAGAAGTTGGTGAGCGTGGCGGTATCGTTGTCGATTACCACTGCCGAACCTCTGACTCGGACATTTTTGCTATAGGTGAATGTGCTCTATATGGCAACATGATCTACGGACTGGTTGCGCCCGGTTATAGAATGGCAGAAGTTGCTGTTCAGCAATTCTCCGACGACGACGAAAAACCTTCGTTTACTGGCTCAGACATGAGCACGAAGCTGAAGCTTCTGGGTGTTGACGTCGGCTCAATTGGCGATGCCCATGGTAAAACGCCCGGCTCAATCGCTTACGTCTACAGTAACGAAAACTCAGAGATCTATAAGCGAATCATCGTATCTGAAGACGGCAATACACTGTTAGGTGCAGTACTAGTTGGCGACTGTTCAGATTACGACACACTTCTTCAATACTACCTGAACGGTATCGAGCTTCCCGAAAACCCTGAAGGAATGATTCTACCGAATGTTGAAGGGGGTGGTCCTGCGCTAGGTGCTTCAGCACTACCAATGGAAGCAACAATCTGTTCATGCCTAAACGTTAGTAAAGGCGACATTATTAACGCTCTTGATTCCGGTTGTTGCAGCGTAGGTGATGTAAAAGGTGAAACCAAAGCAGCTAGCGGTTGTGGCGGTTGCGCAGCACTTCTTAAGGATGTTGTTGATACTGAGCTTGAAGCGCGCGGCGTTACGGTTGATAAAAGCATTTGTGAACACTTCCCTCATACGCGTGAAGAGCTATATCACTTAATTCGTGTCGGTAGTATCATGTCATTTGGCGAACTGGTAGAAAAACACGGTACCGGCCTTGGTTGTGATATTTGTAAGCCTGCGGTAGCAAATATGCTTGCAGCTAGCTGGAATGATTACATTCTAGAAGAGCAACATACAGGCCTGCAGGATACCAACGATACCTTTCTTGCAAACATGCAAAAAGATGGCACCTATTCAGTTGTCCCACGTGTACCAGGTGGTGAGATTACGCCTGAGCAACTGATCGCTATCGGTCAAGTAGGCCAAAAGTACAAACTTTAT
>NZ_LWGJ01001662.1:0-1356 GCF_001635845.1 Oleiphilus sp. HI0132
ATATCGACGAAGCCTAGCTGTTCTTGCTCGCTGTCAGTATAGATTAACGTTTGTCCGTCAGTGCTTGCGGCAACAATTTCTGCAACGGTTTCGGTGTCGTCATTACATTGAGTATTGATCTGCTCACATACGTGGAAAGTCGCCACTCTATTGAAGTTTTTGACTGACGAGGAGTCTTTATCGTCATCGCTGCAACCTGCTAACAAGAGGGGGCTTGAAATGGCGAGAGCGAGAGCCGTTTTCTTAAACATATTCATAGAGTGCATAATTTTCCTTTCCATTTAACGATAGGTGTTTTTACTGAAGAGGGAATTATGTTTCGAGAGTGCTACAAATTTATGTCTCTTTTAAGTCACTTTGGTGACGGTACTTATATGCAAGGAGTGGAGCCTTCCTGTTTCTATAGAAAAATGACTAGTCGAAACAGGAGGCGAGTTGATTTAGCCGGGCTAGAGAGCACAGAGGTTTGATAACCAGATTGTCTGATAAGGCGCTAAATCGATTGTGTTATCAGCTTTGCTAAGCTCTTGCCCACTGATTAAGTTGCACCATGCTTGAGTATCGACCAGATTAATGTCAGCTATCGCAAGTTGCTGTGACTCCTTGCTGATGTTCGATATACAAAAAATGCTTTGCTTTCTGTCTGGAGACTGACGCCAATAGGCGAATATTTTATCCCCCAGGTGCAAAGTGAATTGCACTGCATTAGGGTGAAAGGCAGCATGTTGTTGTCGGATTTTTAGCAGACGTTTTATTTCGCTGAAGACACGCTGGTGATGCGTGTTTTCGTTAAGCTGCGTAGTTAAATCTGTATAGTCCCACTGGTGTCTGTTAATAGATCGATTATGGCCGGTGTTCTCCATTCGCTTATAGTCGTTTTGGGTGGCTAGCAAGCTATGGACATAAATACCCGGAATGCCCTCTAAGCCAAACATAATGGTATGTGCACAGAGAAAACGTTCGATACCGAATTGATCTTTTCCTTCTGTCGTGCCTTGTAGCGCATCGAATAGTGAGATATTGATTTCGTATGGTTTGCGAGAAGGCGTTTCGGTATTTCGACCATCTACGCTGTCCAGTGCTCGCCATGAGATTTGTCCTCCGAAGCTTTGCATGGTTTCTACTAGATTTTGTACCTCATCTTCGTTGAGAATTCCTTCAATTGGCCGTAAGCCAATACCGTCATGAGAGGCAATGAAGTTGAAATAGCAAGTGCCGTGCTGTGCCGGAGGCATGCTCATCAGCCACAGCTTCAAGTGATGACAGTTCCCACTGATTAAGGTATTCAGCAATAAGGGGGGCAAAGCGAAGTTATAAACACAATGCGCTTCGTTAGCATTACCAAAGTACGACAAG
>NZ_LWGJ01001663.1:0-1085 GCF_001635845.1 Oleiphilus sp. HI0132
CCATTTCGGCAACACACCAACGCAGAGCATTCGCAGCCTCTTTCATATCGGTTACCACTGGGGTTAATAGGTGCGGTATACCATCATAAATTGAAAGCTCCAACATCTTTGGATCAACCATGATAAAACGCACTTCATCAGGTTGTGCTTTAAACAGCATACTTAGAATCATACTGTTAACACCAACCGACTTACCTGAACCCGTCGTACCGGCTACCAGCAAGTGCGGCATTTTCGCCAAGTTTGTAACGACCGGGTCGCCTGCAATATCGTTTCCTAACGCCAGGGTAACCGGTGACTCTGCATCATCATAATCCTTAGATAGCAAAACTTCGCTAAAGCGGACAATCTCTCGGTGCTCATTTGGTATCTCGATACCAACTACTGACTTACCAGGGATAACTTCAACCACCCTGACAGCAAGTACTGCCAAAGAACGAGCCAGATCCTTCGCTAGATTAGAAATCTTACTAACTTTTACACCGGGGGCTGGCTGAATCTCAAAACGTGTAATCACCGGGCCGGGATTAACCTCTACAACTTCCGCTTTGACACCAAAGTCGCCCAGCTTCTCTTCAAGTAGCCTAGACATATGCTCGAGCATCTCTTTGGAGAAGCCGAGTTTTTTATTAGTTTCTGCAGGATCAAGTAAAGATATAGACGGTAAAGGACCCTCTGAAGCAATAAACAAACTCCCCTGCTTTTCATCTTCCAAGCGCTTACTTGCTTTGCTCTTCTTAACAAAAGGTGAGATTTTAATTCCAGACTTCGTTTCGCTAGACGCATCACTTGCAACCTCAACATCATCTGCTTTGCCTTGCGCCTTGGTACCCGCTTTGACCTGAATAGGCGGCGACTGTTCAAGCTCGGAATCTACTGGAGAATATGGTTGTTTGCCTTTTGAAGTCTTAGGTGAGGCACGGCCCTTATCATCAATATAAGGCTCACTTCGCTTAGTGGCTTCACCCGTATCGGTTTTCTTAGAAAGCTTTTCTTTTAAAGCAGTGAGTTTTCCTTTAAGCAAAGAAACGGACCCTGTACTTGAATCTTTTTCGGCACGCTCCGGTGAAACATCGTTAACAGGG
>NZ_LWGJ01001664.1:0-1115 GCF_001635845.1 Oleiphilus sp. HI0132
TGCATGGTCTCGCTCAAGCATTTTCTCTAACATTCGTAGAACCTGGCGCTTATGTTCCTCATCCTCCATATCGATGAAGTCGAGAATGATAATCCCGCCAAGATTTCTTAAGCGCAATTGCCTACCAATGGTCCTTGCAGCTTCGAGATTGGTCTTGAATATGGTCTCTTCAAGATTACGATGCCCGACAAAACCGCCGGTATTCACATCAATCGTGGTCATAGCTTCGGTTTGATCAATGATTAGATAGCCACCAGACTTAAGTTGAACCTTTTTTCCCAGCGCCTTCTGAATTTCATCATCAACATTATATAAATCGAATACAGGTCGTTCACCTGGGTAATACTCAAGCCGCTTACTAACATCAATGAGAAAGTTTTCGGAGAACTCCTTTACAATCCCATAACTTTCTTTTGAATCGATTCTAATTTTCTCGGTTTGAGGCTTTACCAGATCTCTTATCGCACGTGTAAACAGCGGCAAATCCTGATAGACAACAGATGGAATTGCGTTCTCTTTGATTCGCTGCTTTAGTTTTTTCCAAAGGCGCTCCAGGAACTTTATATCTGCCGTAAACTCATCTTCTCCTGCACCTTCGGCCGCAGTACGCACAATAAAGCCCGAGCCTGCCTCTTCGTTATCTACCTGACAATTCAAAACAAGCTGCTTTAAACGCTCTCGCTCTACTTCATCTTCGATACGTTGAGATATACCAATATGTGAAACACTTGGGATATAAACCAAGTAACGGCTAGCAATTGACAGCTGAGTGGTTAAACGGGCACCTTTCGTACCAATGGGATCCTTGATGACTTGAACAACAAGCTCTTGACCTTCGCGCAACAATAATGCGATATCTGCATTATTCTCACTTTCGCCAGTTTCACCGACTTGTGGGTTAGAGGTGATATCAGAAACGTGTATAAATGCGGCGCGCTCAAGACCAATATCAACAAATGCAGCCTCCATTCCAGGAAGCACACGGACTACTTTTCCTTTGTAGATATTACCAACGAAGCCACGACAACTTGAACGCTCGATATACACTTCTTGCAGCATTCCGTTTTCTACACGCGCTACACGAGTTTCAACCGGCGTAACGTTAATTAAAAGCT
>NZ_LWGJ01001665.1:0-1090 GCF_001635845.1 Oleiphilus sp. HI0132
GCTTCGATACTTTAGGAGAAACGGTTGTTGTATTTTCAGCAGCAATTGGTGTCTTAGCATTACTTGGCGTAAGGCGCCGCGAAGAAAGTGATGCGCCAGAATCTGGTTTAAAAGCGCACCACGTACTGCACGTTGTTGCCAAGCTAATTATTCCCTTGGTTATACTGTTTGCACTGTATGTTCAATTTCATGGTGATTTCGGCCCTGGGGGCGGTTTTCAGGCCGGTGTCATCGCTGCTGCGGCTTTCATTTTGTACGCTTTAGTCTTTGGGACACCAAGCTCATTTGAAGTAGTAAGCCCAAAGTTTTTGCAATTAATGGCCTCTTTTGGCGTACTGCTTTACGCCAGCGTTGGCTTGTACAGCATGCTTAAGGGCGGCCAATTCCTTGATTACAACAAAATCGCAGCAGACCCAATCGCTGGCCAACACTACGGTATAATTATCATTGAACTTGGTGTTGGTATTACAGTGTTTGCCGTTATGCTTAGTATTTTCTATGCCTTCGATAGCCAGGCTGAGAGGTCTAACATCCAGTGAACTTTATTCTCGATTACTACAATTACTGGATCGTCGTATTTTTGATGATGACCGGTTTCTATATCGTTATATCCGCAAATAACCTGGTCAAAAAGGTCGTTGGTTTAAACGTCTTTCAGACCTCAGTTTTTATGCTTTACATTTCTATGGGTAAAGTCACTGGCGGCACCGCACCAATTGTCGTCGAAGGGGTTTCTCAATACTCTAACCCCCTCCCTCATGTTTTGATTCTCACAGCAATTGTTGTCGGCGTTGCGACAACGGCTGTGGGGCTTTCACTAATTGTTCGGATCAAACGGGCTTACGGCACAGTTGAAGAGAACGAATTTGAAAACAAGGATGATGCCATCTAATGCTTGACCAACACCTGGCTGTGCTTCCTATAATTTTGCCCCTGATAGCAGCACCTATCACACTCGTTTTGGGCCGTTCAATACTATCTTGGTGTTTTGCCACGCTAATAAGCGCTTGGGCCTGCCTGGTCTCGTGGCAGCTATGAGTTGCAGCTCTATCTGATGGCGCACTTAGCTATGCTGTCGGTGGCTGGCCAC
>NZ_LWGJ01001666.1:0-774 GCF_001635845.1 Oleiphilus sp. HI0132
TTGATCTGAGCGACTATCCAGTAGGGCAGGGTTTTCTCTAGCGGATTAAAGCCATCTCTTAGTAGTTTTACGGCATAAACATCTGCAGACATATCTAATAAACTTGTGTTCGGGAAAGGCTCAGACATGACGAGTGAGACACGTTTAGCATGTACTATCTTGGCTGCTCTGACCAAACGATTGACTAAAGCGGGGTGTAGGTCATCATGTGCAACTAGCTTTGTCACGAGTGTAATGAGTGGCACGGCAGCTTCGGGGTAGGCCGGGTGATATCGAAGTGAGCCACTCAATAAATTGATATAGTGAGCTTCATGAAGCTGGCTTGCGAGTGCTTGGCCATGATCAAGCGGCAATAACTGGATCGCCGGATTATCATATAAGGCTTGAAGATAAGGTGCGCTAAGTGGCGCAACAAAAAATGCCAGGTCGAGATTGCCCGAGAGTAGGGCTTCGGAAGCGGCTTTGCCGCCCAAGAATGCTTCGGGAGCTGTATTATTACTGAGGGCTGGCGCAGCGCTAATCTCTGCTAATTGCTCAACTACAGCTCGAGTACCGCTACCTTGTGCACCCAGTGCAACGCGTTTCCCTGTCCATGAAAACGGGTTGCCGTTGACTTGGGCTTCAACTCTGGCGAAGGCTAAGAGCGGCTCTGGAAAGACGGCTGCCAATGCGTTGATATTGGGGTTGCTTGATTTAATGCCGCCTTGGATCAGGGCGATGTCTACCGTGCTATTCGTGGCATCAATCAGTTTACTATTTTCGCGTGAACCAGCG
>NZ_LWGJ01001667.1:0-1520 GCF_001635845.1 Oleiphilus sp. HI0132
ACGGCAATATCTTGGTCGATGGTTCGCTCAATGCCAGGACGAATGACTTTGACGACTACCTCTTTACCTGAATGTAGCGTGGCGCTATGTACTTGTGCAATGGAAGCGGTAGCTAGTGGTTCATCGTCAAACTCTTGGAATACTTCTCCAACCTTCTTCCCCAAGCCTTTTTCAATTAAAGCCTTGGATATAGCTCCTGAAAACGGCGTGACCTGATCCTGTAGGTTTTTGAGGTGATCCGCAATATCATCAGGTAGCAAGTCGCGTCGGGTAGAGAGTATCTGTCCAAACTTAATGAAGATAGGGCCCAGAGTTTCCAAAGCTAAGCGGATTCGCTCACCGCGAGACATCTTCGGTTTTGGAAAAAAGTGCCAAGGTGCAAGAATTAGAAGTAGTCTGGCGCTTAAGGGGAGCTGAGCAAGCGGAATAAACTCGTCTAGGCGGTAGCGACTAATGACCCACAGAATCACGAATATTCTGCGGAGTTTGGTAAGTAGTAATAACTTCGACACGGAGTTTATTGATCTCTTATTTATGCGTTAATTGGTCGTTTGCTCTTGGCTAACAGTGCTATCTTGATTTGACTTATCACCAAGTCGAGCCTTAATTTTCTTCTCTAAAGCTTCGCTTGCCTGATAGAGCTTGTCGATCGCTGCAAATTGCTTTTTAGCAGCAGCCTTATTTGGAAACAGGCGTAATTCATACTTAATAAACTCTTCCGCATCTCTGATCAAAGATTGAGTCAGGTTTTTGCCAAAACTCAAACTTTGGCGAATAGAGGTGCCGATAATATGTGCGGGAATATCGCCGATAACAGAAGCGAGAATGCCTTCCCAGTCAACACTGACGATGCTAAGGAATGCCTGAATTTGTTGAATTCTGACAGATTCGCCACTTAGTTGAATTTCGTTGGTTTTGAAGAGTAAGCTTTTGTCCTTAGAGCTAGCAAGTTTAATAAAGGACAGTAAGGAACCTTTGATCTGAACGCTGGAATGGTCCTGAGCGGGGAGTATGGCAACTCGATAAACCACTTGGGTGTTATCGTCTGACTCGTTACTTTGGGCTTCGTTTTGCTCTTCAACGCCCACATAGATAACTTTGCTAGGGGAACTGACACTAATGGCTAGCACACAGTCTCTAAGGCGTTTTAAATGTTTCTGAGCCGCAGGGTCCATTGAAAGAGCTGTATTGATTGCACTTTCAATAGTAACTGCAATTTTAGTTAGCCGCTTAGTGTCCATAAGGCTCATCTTAAGGTTTTATACCCGTATGTAGAGCAACAATGCCGCCGCTCATGTTGTGATAACGACAATTGGCAAAGCCTGCGTTTTCCATCATACCTTTTAAGGTTTCCTGGTCAGGGTGCATGCGAATAGACTCTGCCAAGTATTGATAGCTTTCACTATCATTGGTGATCAAACGCCCCATTAAAGGCAGAGCCTTGAAAGAGTACTGGTCGTAAACTTTACTGAGCAGGTCATTCTTTGGCTTGGAAAACTCAAGAACCAATAGTCTGCCGC
>NZ_LWGJ01001668.1:0-760 GCF_001635845.1 Oleiphilus sp. HI0132
TAACAGCATTAGCGATAAAGCCCGTTTAATGCAATATCACTTCATTGCAGACAACGCTAACCCCTTAGGTCAAAAAGATGCCTTAGACTCACTCGACTTTAGCTCCGATTACAATGAGGTACACAAAGAGTATCACCCGGAGTTTAGAAAGCACCTTAACGAATTCCAATATTACGACATCTTTTTGATCGATATTGACTCAGGCGAGATTATTTACTCCGTTTTCAAAGAGCTCGATTACGCCACCTCTTTACTTACCGGGCCTTATAAAAATAGTGACTTAGCTAAAGTCTATAAAGAAGCTGCCAACGCAAGTGACCCTGACCACATTGCCTTTACTTCTTTTCAGTCTTATACGCCATCTTATGAAGCTCCTGCCTCCTTTATGGCAAGCCCTGTGGTAAATAAACAAGGTGAGAAAATCGCCGTTTTGGCTTTTCAAATGCCTATCGATGAGCTGAACCGAATCATGACCCATAACGAACAATGGGAAAAGTCTGGTATGGGCTATTCAGGCGAAACTTACCTGGTTTCTCAAGAATTCAAAGCTCAGAGCAAGAGCCGCTTCTTGGTTGAAGACAAAGAGAACTTCTTAAGCGCGCTTAAAGAGAGTGGCGTAAACGAGAAGACGCTTAAGCAAATTGATCTTAAAAACACCAACATTGGCTTCCAAGAAATCCGTACTCCCGGTGTAGAGAAAGCCTTACGGGGCGAAAGTGGCTTTGATATCTTTCCAGACTACCGAGGCGAAGAAGTTCTC
>NZ_LWGJ01001669.1:0-5248 GCF_001635845.1 Oleiphilus sp. HI0132
TTACTTTGAATGAGTTCATCGATGAGTTAGTCCTCACAAAATTACGCATCAGTGCCGAGTCTAGTGCCTTGGTAGATCAGCTCGTTACTGCGCCAGTAAACAAGCGATTAGATATTGCCCGACAGTTGGAAAGCCTCGCTAAGAGCTCTGGTGCTGACACGAAAGCATTCAGGAAATCACTCGATAAAGTAAGCTATTTGTTTAATCCCATCATTAAGGTTAGAAGTTTCTCAACCATTGAAAACCTAACGTCGGTAGAGGATGAAATGGACCTTCATCCCTTGCTCCCTGAGGGAGAATTGACATCCGAGGCTTTGGCCACGTTCCAACAAGAAGTTAGAGAAAACCCTCTGTTCAAAGATCTTTTGATTTCACAAGATGAGAAAGTGACGACGATCCAGATAGAGATGGCCATTCCTAAAGACGATAATAGAAGCACGGGCAACCTTTATTCAAAGATCGTTGAAATTGTTGATGAGAGCAATTACTCCGGTAAAATTTATCTAGCCGGTAATCCGATTGTTGAAGCCGAAATGGCTCGATCAATGGAAAGGGATAACATGATCTTTTTCCCATTCGTAATGCTCGTGATTTCTTTGATTTTATATACTGGCTTCAAGTCGCTTTCTGGGATTTATGTACCACTCACCATCGCCGGTCTAACCACCATTTGGACACTAGGGTTAATGGTTGCCATGGGGTTGGAGCAGAATATTGTCACCACCGTTTTGCCCGTCTTTTTACTTACTGTAGCGGTGGCGGATGCAATCCACTTTTATAATTACTACATTGCGAACGAAGAGGGGCTAGATGGGGCTGAACAAAGATTGGGCTCAACACTTTCCTATCTAACACGTCCTTTAGTTTTGACTTCAATCACAACGTTTATTGGGTTTATCGCGTTAGCCTGGACAGACATAATTTTTATACATGAGTTTGGCTTGCTCATGGCGACAGGTGTCATCTTTGCATTGCTAATAACACTTTTGGTTGCACCGATACTGGTATTGAATGTCCCCAGTAATCGAACAAGTAAATCGGTTTTATCCGAGGGAGTAGAAGCGAAGCTAATGAGCTTGGTTGAAACTGTTCTTACCAATCCACGCAAGTCGTTAATGGGTATTGCCGTTGTAGCCTGTATTAGCATTGCTTCTTTGCAGAACCTCAAATTCGACCAGGAGAACGTGAATAACTTTGATCCTGATACGGTATTGCGATCACACAATGACGCGATACTAGAGCATTTCGACGGCACAAATCCTATCGATATCTGGATTGATACGGGTAGCCAGGGTGGAATTTATAATCCGGACGTAATCAAAGGTATTCAGAAGCTAGAACGTTATTTAGAGGCGCGAGAAGGCATTGGCTTTGTACTCACGCCGGTAGACTTTTTGGAGCGTATGTATAACTTGCTGACGCATGAAGGGCATATGCTTCCAGAGGATTTTAACGAGCAATTAATCGCCCAAGAGATTCTAGTTTATGAAAATGAACGTAGCCAAGATATAAAACATGTCATCGATGACCAGCACAGGCACGCTAGATTAATTGTCTTGGGTGAAAGCGATGCAGCCTCGTTTTGGGGGCCGGTATTAGATGATATTGAAGCGCTAACGCCAGCTGGCACGAGTCTAGAAAACAATGGCTATGGCAAAGTGATGTTCACGAATATTGAGGAAGTGATAAAGACAAACATCTCCAGTACGATCATTGCGTTGTCATTAATATCTTTGGTTATGATTTTCTTATTTAAGTCCGTTATGAATGGCGTCATTGGGATTATCCCTCTCGTGCTTACGGTGCTCATGAATTATGCGGCGATGGCTGCATCAGGTGTTGCAGTTGATGTGGGTACGACAATTATTGCAAGCATCGCATTTGGTATTGGAATCGATTATTCCATTCATTTTCTATCGTCTATAGAGCGTCAAGTGAAAGCAGGCGAGAAGGATCTCATCGTGATTATGCAGAATGCAACGAAGACCGTAGGTATTCCAATTGTGATTAATTCTTTAACCTTAGCGGGTGGATTTCTCGTTTTACTAGCATCCAATTTTCTCGTACTTCAGTTGCTGGGCTTGTTTATCGCCATGACCATGATGATCAGTGCCTTCAATGCGCTGGTTTTGATTCCTCTATGTTATTACCTATGGCATCGCAATAGTGAGCGATTCGTACAAGATGAACCTTCTATGGCACTATGATGGTGTACTTAATCGATTACATTTGGGGTTAGATCATTGGGTGATAGAAACCATCTAATAATTCAAAGAAAAAAACTGCCGACTTTAAAATATGGTTGTGGCGTTATCGATGGAGATCAAAATCTCTTTGCGAATTTCACAGTTGTAGATACGGTTATTAAAGGGGCAGAGTTCTTTTCTAATAAAGCGCCTTTGTATCATGATTTAATCACCCCAATAGAAAGGCTAAAGAGTGATGGCGCTCCAAAAGCATCCTCGCTATCGGATAGTTGCTTACTATTTAAGCTAGACGACGCTGGCCGTTTAGCAGTATTTGATCTACCAGGAAGTAGCCTAAAGGTATCTGATTTGTCACTTGATGAAGGGCATATTTTCGAGGGGGATTTCTGGCTCATTCTCAAAGATAAGTCATATGACCCGAAAGAAAGTTATCCTTTTAGTTTGTGCGTTCCTTTTGTTGCTGGCGTGATACAGAACGATCCGAACCTATTTAAGCTTACGGTTCTTAAGAGAGTATCCAAATCGAAATTACACTCTGGCAAGATAGCGAAATTTCTCGAAGTAGATTGGATGAAATTGTTTCAACGACAGTCCGAACCTTTATGGGAGCAAAAAGAGAAGCTTCGAATCAAACTCAAAAAAGAGAAACGAGCTGCATTGGGCATTGACGATAAATCAGGGATGAAATTTATCGATTTGGAGTGGATGGGGCGCTTTCGTGAAGATTCAGAACCACTATGGATGGCTAAGGAGCAACTGCGTATCAAGCTGAAAGAGCAAAGGCGTTCAAACAATAAAGTAGAGGGGAGTGATGTCTAGAAGGCTTTCATTAGGGATTGGTCGTGTAAAGACTGAGTCTAATACGTTCGGCTATTTTGATGTAGTCGATCGATTGATCCCGGGAAACGAACTGGTCATTGATGATAATGCTTTGCCATGTTCGTTTAATCCGAAGTCAGAATTAGTTGAGGATAAGGAGCGATATTCTTCGTATTTAAATCACTGTCCTTGGGTATTTGAATTAACACGTGAACATCGATTAAAAATCGAACCAATTAGCGATGAGTTGAGTGTGGATCAGCTAAAAGAGTTGGAGGAAGTTCAAGCTAAATTAGATGGAAACTTCTGGCTATTGTTGAAACTTATCAATATTGGCGAGTTTCCAGACGTTCCTGAGCTTGAAGACTATCGCCTCTGCGTCCCGTTTGTGAATGGCATCTGTAGAAAGAGCTCAAATAGCGATTATGAAAGCTTAAAAATTGCAGGTGATGCAGGCGAGCTAAAAAAGTTGTACTTTGAAAATGAGCAAAGCCGTGAAGCACCAGTGTTACAAGATGTCGCTTGGATGCAGCTCTTTGGCGATTTCGCAAAGCAAGAGTTCCTTGAAAAAGAAATGGATGAGAAAACCTTAGAAAAGCGTAAAGAGGTAAAACGCAAGGGTCGAGATTATTTCAGTGCATTTGAGGCTGCGGGCACGGCTCATAAACTAGTGAGGCCTACTAATGTGAACCCTGCATCTCTAAACCCACTCGAACCCAAAAGAGCTTCAGAGCTTGTGAGATTGGCACAAGAGATGTCCCTTGATAAAGACTCCGAGTAACTTAAAGCCATGTTAAGAGTACTTATTACCTTGTGCTTGTTAAGTTCTTTCCTAGTCGCTAGTGAAAGCGACTTAGAGAATAAAATTGAAGACTTACTAAAGCAATCTAAGGTCGAGATTGAAAAGGCATCTACGTTCGAAGAAAAGGTTAGTGCTATAGAATTACTCAAGGCCAATGTAATCAGGCTTGAGCAAGACCTAAGCATTGAAGGAGATAAATTTGATTCAGATGAATATGCATCGATAATCTATTTAACATCTGCTTTTGAATCGCTCGAC
Source organism: Oleiphilus sp. HI0132 (assembly GCF_001635845.1). Lineage (NCBI taxonomy): Bacteria > Pseudomonadati > Pseudomonadota > Gammaproteobacteria > Oceanospirillales > Oleiphilaceae > Oleiphilus > Oleiphilus sp. HI0132. The sequence continues at coordinate 4,087 of NZ_LWGJ01001669.1, forward strand.
GAGCTACAGTCGTATGAATATCGTGAATTAAACGGTGAGCTTGGTACTGTTGACCCCAAGTTAATTACAAGAAAAAACTGCTCAGATGCTCTAACTCGGGTACATGTAGATTTTGACCCGCAATCTGAGATACCGCGCTTGCCCAACCCGGTTGATAGCCTTTATGGCATGATTCAATCGGTTTGTTCGGCTATTGATTGACGCTTATTGGGAAGGTCCGCTTCCCGAACAAAGCCAATGCTCAATTCTAGCTAAAGAGCAGGGCTATAAAGTGCTTTACACAGCATAACAACTCTAAAGTTCGCAGTTTGCGAACATCTTCAATCTATTCTATACTGTTCACATATTGCGAACTTACGGAAAGGCTATGCACGTTATTGCTAGAGGTATTTTCATTGAGGCAATGAGAAAGTACCCCAATGATGCCAACGCGATAGAGGATTTTTATCGCTTACTTAAAAATGGAAAGTTTAAAGATCATCACGAACTGAAAAGGGTAGTGCCGTCATTAGACAATTTTAAGTACAAGGACAAATGGTGGGTTGCGGATCTTGGAGGCAATAATCTGAGATTGATAGCCTTTATTGAATTTCGCCATCAACGTGTTTTCGTAAAGTATATTGTTGACCATAAAGAATATGATCGACTTACCGATCGTTATCGACGAAAGGATCTGAAATGAACATTCAACACATTACACAGCTTGCACATGAATTGCAGAGTGAGATGCCGTTTATTGCGGGCATTCATTCAACAGGAGATCACCAGGAAGCGCTTGCGCTTATGGATGAATTGATTGAAGACTATGATGCCAACTTGCTTTTGATTGATGTCTTGTGGTCAAAGATCCACGCGTATGAAGAAGAAGCGCCGGAGTTTCAAGAGTTCAATTCTCGAGTTGGATCAATGGATGCCGGTGCCTCAATGTTGAGATTGCTCATGGAGCAACACAATCTCACCATGTCGGACTTTAAGGAAGAGATTGGACCCAAAAGCTCTGTGTCAATGATTTGTAATGAGAAGAGGTCACTGACAAAAGAGCACATAGACAAACTCTCGAAGCGCTTTGAAATTAGTCCTGCATTATTTTTCTAATACTCAGCGTTGAACAAGGGTGGATAGTCATACCTATAAAATGTCCAATAACTTTCATTATTGGACA
>NZ_LWGJ01001670.1:0-773 GCF_001635845.1 Oleiphilus sp. HI0132
GGTAGCTCAAAGTTAACAACCTGAGGTAGCTGATCTATATCGATGCCGCGTGCTGCAATATCAGTCGCAACTAAAACTTGAATGACACCAGACTTAAACTCTTGTAGGGCTCGAGTTCGGGCACCTTGACTTTTATTGCCGTGAATCGCGGCAGCTTTGATACCTGCCCCTTCGAGAACTCTTGTTAGGCGGTTTGATCCATGTTTGGTACGACAAAAAACCAAAGTTTGTTGCCAGTTTTCTTCCTTAATCAATTGGCATAAAAGTTTTGATTTTCTATTTTTATCGACTGGGTATATCCACTGCTCAATTGTTTTTGCTGTTGTATTACTGGGACTAACTGAGACCTCAACGGGGTTATGTGTAAACTCTCTTGAGAGCATCTTGATTTCGTCTGAAAAGGTGGCTGAGAATAATAGGCTTTGCCTGTTCTTTGGAAGCAAGGAAATAATTTTCCGAATATCCCTTATAAAGCCCATATCTAGCATTCTGTCAGCTTCATCGAGAACAAGGATTTCGAGGTCTTCAAATTTCACTGCATTTTGAGAGTGTAGGTCGAGAAGACGTCCCGGAGTGGCTACAAGTATATCGAGACCTTTACGTAGCAGCATCATCTGAGGGTTAATCTTGACGCCACCGTAGACAACAGAAGAACGTAGAGGAAGGTGTTTCGAATACTGCTCAACACTTACGGCAATTTGTGCTGCGAGTTCTCTGGTTGGGGCGAGGATAACTGCACGAACTCGATTACCTTTTGGTTTTTCGCCTTTAAC
>NZ_LWGJ01001671.1:0-1647 GCF_001635845.1 Oleiphilus sp. HI0132
ACCCATCAACATCTTCAGAGTCACACAAATATCACTTACTAGACAAACTAATTAGGTATCGCGGTTATCCTCAATTCCCTTTGAAGCACAAATAGGTAAATACGTTCCCACAAGCTCATTATCTAGAATCAGCTTTCATTGTTAATGTGCGGATTCCTCTGGTAGGTAATGTAAAATTTATCGGAGAATAGGATCGGATCTTCTGACCGCTTTTCACCATTCCGTAACGTGAGAGAAGCGGACATAAATATAGACTCAAATACAGAATATCCTGCGGACTGCTTGTAGTAATGTAGCCACTAAGTTACTTGTTTACAAAACCACTTTCGTACAAAAATTACTATCATCGCGTAAAACTCTATCCAACCAATTGGTTTAACATTTCCATTGGCTAAATAGGTGGTAGATCCAAGAAATCTAGACAATCCATACACTCTCATACAGCATTCGCATCGAAATTGCGGGCTAGACACCCTTCGAGCTAAAAGATTATACCTATCCAGTAAGTTCTATCTCCTTAATAAAACTGCCCTTCTGAGCAATACATTCACCCAGCAATGCAAAGCCACTAATATTGGACTGAGTCGTATAACGAGCAGCGTAACTGTTACCTTCGCCTTCCACGCGCCATTCCCCTTTAGATTCGTAGCTGGGACATATCACTAAGGGAGAATAGGCTAGCTTTACCGCTACAGCCTGTGGTGGCAGAACTAAAGCAGCAGGTTCCCCACATAAGGTTTTTGCCAAACATTTTGCTGATGCGGTTGCTGGAGCAATAAACGAACGAACAGCACCAAGTGTCTCAGCACAATCACCGATCGCGTAAATATTGGGATGACTTGTTCTAAGGAATTCGTCAGTCATAATTCCTCGATTTATTTCGATATTAGCCTGTTTAGCCAGGTCAACACGAGGCAATAATCCAACTGCTGACAAGATAAGATCTGCGCGGATGACGGTACCCGTATCTAGCTCAAGTAAAAGCTGATCACCGTCATCTTGAACATCACCTACCTTCTGCTCCATGTGCCACTGTACTTGTTCTTTTGGGAACGCATTCATTATGTGCTCACCGAGTTGCTCAGGTACACTTCTGCTAAGCGGCCAGCTCGCAGTATCTATAACATCAACCTGAAAGCCGTTATTACACAGATCACTGGCAAACTCGATACCGACAAAACCGGCACCAATAATGGCGATTCGACTCGTGCTTTTATCAAGTTTTTGGAGTTCTGCTCTAAACATTTCGTATTCAGCTAGATTATTTACTGAAACGCATCGTGGAGAATCTGTTAGTTCGAGATTCATCGGGGATGCGCCTGTTGCTAAAACCAACTCATCGAATATTAGTTCATTGACTGCGCTATTAGAGTCTCGGTAACGAACACAACGTTGGTCTGTTTCAATCGCTTCAACCTGAACCTGATGGATGATTTTAACGTCATGCTCTTGTTCAAGAACTTCCCTTTTTTTCATAATCAGATCAAGCGGCGCCTTATTCATTGAAATCGCTTTCGATAAATTTGGCTTGTAGTACAAATCACCTGAATCTTGCGTAAGTAAGCTTATCTTAAGTGCTTTACCGTGCGCTCGAAGTTCACGGACGAGCGTAATCGCGGAATGCCCAGAACCAATAATGATAATATG
>NZ_LWGJ01001672.1:0-731 GCF_001635845.1 Oleiphilus sp. HI0132
CGCTATATTTTTTCAGTGACTCGGGTAAGTCAGAAGACTTATTTAGACCGAAATCAATATCACTTAATAAGGTCATTACCGTGTCCCTAAGCTTTGTCTTCTTCGATGCCTAACCAGCCGTAGCCCTTTTCTTCAAGCTCAAGCGCGAGTTCCTTACCACCAGACTTAATAATCTGGCCGTTAGCAAGAACGTGAACGTAGTCAGGAACGATATAATCAAGTAAACGCTGGTAGTGAGTGACCATGACTACTGCACGCTCTGGTGAGCGCAGAGCATTAACGCCGTCAGCAACCACTTTAAGTGCGTCGATGTCTAGTCCGGAGTCGGTTTCGTCAAGAATCGCGAGTGATGGTTCAAGCATTAGCATTTGCATGATTTCATTACGCTTCTTTTCACCGCCAGAGAAACCTTCATTGACACCACGCTTCAAGAAAGATGGGTCTAGGTTAACTTGCTGAATCTTTGCTTTGGCTTGCTTCATGAATTCAGCCGCGTTCATTTCGTCCAGACCGCGGTGCTGGCGAATATTATTGATCGCAGTTTTCATAAATTGCAGGTTGCTAACGCCAGGAATCTCAACCGGATATTGGAAAGCTAGAAAGACACCTTCACGTGCTCTGTCTTCAGTTGACATGTCTAGCAAATCTTTGCTTTCGAAGTCGATACTGCCGTCTGTTACTTCATAAGCTTCATTGCCTGCAAGCACTTGCGATAAAGTACTTTTACCCGA
>NZ_LWGJ01001673.1:0-1498 GCF_001635845.1 Oleiphilus sp. HI0132
TATGGTTTTCCTATTTGTGAATACCCTTTTGCCGAAGTTGCAAAAGAGCTGGACATAAAAGAATCAGAGTTGATCGACCGAGTTGAGAAGATGCGTGCCGATAAAACGCTAACGCGCTTTGGCCCAATGTACCATGCAGAGCAGTTGGGTGGTGCACTGTCACTTGCGGGTATGGCGATACCGGAAGAGCGCTTTGATGAAGTAGCTGAAATCGTCAATGGCTTTCCCGAGATTGCTCACAACTACAAACGGACTCACGAATTGAATATGTGGTTTGTGATTGCAACTGAGGAACAGGAAGGTAAAGGGCGAGTGATCGAAGAAATTGAACGTCAGACAGGATTTAAGGTCTACGACATGCCGAAGAAGGAGGAGTTCTATGTTGGATTCTATCTCGACCTCGAATGATTTTTATCGCCCTCAAGCGGAGGACTTACCTATGGAGGAGGAAGAAAACTACTCACTATCGAGTATAGATCGCGAGTTGATCGTCTTGACTCAGGAGGGTTTGCCTCTTGCCCCACGACCTTATCATGTGCTGGGTTTGATGTTGAATATATCTGCCGATGAGGTGATGGCGCGTCTGCAACGTATGTTAGATGAAGGGATTATTCGAAGAATCGCTGCAGTACCCAATCACTACAAACTGGGCTTTAAAGTAAACGGTATGACTGTGTGGGATGTGCCCGACGAAAAGGTGAGTGAATTAGGACAAGCTTTGGGCGATTTATCCTTTGTTAGTCACTGTTATCACAGGCCCCGCCACTTACCGCTATGGAGGTATAACCTCTTTGCCATGGTTCATGGTAAAACTAAACAAGAAGTTGCGAAATATATAGAGCAGATCAATCAGCTATTGGGTGATGACTTACGAGCGAGCGATGCGCTCTACAGTACCAAAATATTAAAAAAGACCGGTCTACGAATCGGTCAGAGAGAAGCGCCACCTAGCGCTAAAAAGACCTGAACAGAGACCAATAGAATAAGGCGGAGTGCCATGTTTAGAATTAGCCAGTACATGAAAATTCTGCACGATCAAACGCCATTAGGGCCATTGCGAAAGCCGCCAGGACCCGTCGTTATCTGGAACCTGATTCGGCGTTGTAACCTAACCTGCAGGCATTGCTATTCCATTTCGGCAGATACTCACTTTCCAGGCGAACTAAGCACCGAAGAAGTCTTTACCTTGATGGATGATTTAAAGGCTTACGGTGTACCCGTCTTGATTCTTTCGGGCGGGGAGCCTTTGCTTCGGGATGATATCTTTGAAATTGGAAAAAGAGCGAAAAGCATGGGCTTTTATGTTGGCTTGTCGAGCAACGGTACCCTAATCGACGAAGACAACATTAAGAAAATAGCTGAAGTTGGTTTTAATTATGTCGGTGTCAGCATCGACGGCTTGCGTGAAAATAATGATGAATTTCGCCAGATGCAGGGTGGTTTTGATGCGGCCTTAAACGGAATTAAACTCTGTCGAGAGAACGGTATTAAAGCTGGC
>NZ_LWGJ01001674.1:0-771 GCF_001635845.1 Oleiphilus sp. HI0132
CGTAACGAGTAATATATAGCCTTATCAGAGGATTTCAAGGACGTGTTAACTCACAATGATACGAAAGCAGAGCCAAATAGCTGCTCAGACCACATTGCAGCGATAGATTTGGGCTCAAACAGTTTTCACATGGTTGTCGCAAAAATTTCTCATGGCGAGATTAGAGTCGTTGATAAGTTTGGTGAAAAGGTCCAGCTAGCGGCAGGTCTCGACGAAAATGGAGAAATAACTCCAGAAGCCCATATCAGGGCAATTGAGTGCTTGAAGCGCTTCTCCCAGCGGATCAAGAGCTTTGACTCTGCATCTGTGCAGATCGTGGGTACAAATGCTTTAAGAGCAGCCAAAAAGAAAACTGACTTTCTGCGTGATGCCGAGCGTGTAACAGGTCACCCAATAGAAATAATTTCTGGCAGAGAAGAAGCGCGTCTAATTTATCTTGGTGTTGCTCATACCCTGGCTGATGATAAAGGCAATCGCCTGGTTATCGATATCGGTGGTGGTAGCACCGAATTGATAATTGGTGAACGCTTTGAGGCAAAAGCCTTAGAAAGTATGCATATGGGCTGCGTTTCTTTCAGAGAAAAATATTTTCCTGGTGGTGAGCTAACTGAGCAAGGATTTAATAAAGCAATCAAGCACGCATCCAGAGAATTATTCAGCATAAAGGAACAATATAAGTCGCTTGGATGGCAGCATACAGTGGGTGCTTCGGGTTCAATTAAGGCTATTCTAAATGCTTTGCGTCATCTTGGTTTAGCTGAAGAAACGATT
>NZ_LWGJ01001675.1:0-1130 GCF_001635845.1 Oleiphilus sp. HI0132
ATAATGCCGACAAAGAAGTATTCGAAGGGCTTATCGAGAATCTTGAGCTGCCAAAATTGCCCCTACCTGAGTCTCGATAGCCACTGAGCTAGACAGTATTTCTGCTTGGCTCTAAAACCATCATGCTTGCGCCACTAATATTTAAGAACGTGGCGCATATTCCAGAACATCGGAGAAGAAGTCTTGTTCTTCTAATCCGGCTTCCAGCAAGGCGTCCATTGCAGAATGAACAAGCTTTGGCGAGCCACTAACAAAAACCTTACTATCCGCTAAATTTGAAAAGTCTGCTAATACCGCATCACTCAATTGATTGTGATGAGCGTTTGCATCTATGTTTTCAATGTCTGCGATAAGCGGGTGGAATTCAAAGTGATCATATTTCGATGCCCACTCCTCAGCCAACTCTGCCAAGTACATATCTTCTTCTTTTCTAACTCCCCAATATAAGGCAAGCGGAAGCGAATAATTCTGCGCCAGGAGATAGTCAATAATAGACTTCATTTGAGCAAAGCCGGTACCAGCAGCCATCAAGATTAGCGGCTTATCAGGCACTTTTGGCAAACAAGCCTTTCCAAACGGTAAAGAGATCGTGACACTGGCTCCACTCTCCAACGCGTCCTTACAGTAGTCCACAATTTCAACCGCTGAGTTCAAGTGCGGATCAGCCTGAATGTGGAGGGTGATTTCTCGCAAGCCAGGCGCTGAAGCGATAGAAAAATAACTACCAGCATCCTTACCCGGCATCTCAAGTGCCAAATACTGCCCGGCATAAAACTCCGGCAGCTTGCCCGCAGGTAACTGCAACTCAACTTTATAAACATGCCCTCTAATCACTTCGACAGCGATTACTCGGCAAACCGTTTTCTTCACAGGCAATTCTCCTGGCCCATAGATATTATCTATTGTAATTTTGCTTGAGTTCACTGGCCAAGTCTGGCACAGCAACAAGTCTTTCTGTAGTGGCCCCTGAACCAGCTCCCTTCGGGGGCCGAATTCAACTTCGCCAGAAACGAGCTTGGCCCGGCATATCTCACAAACCCCGTTGCGGCAACTGACGGGCAACTTCAAGGCATATCTGTCAGCAATTTCATATACTGACTCTCCCGCATCAAAAGCCAATTCGTATGTGC
>NZ_LWGJ01001676.1:0-1085 GCF_001635845.1 Oleiphilus sp. HI0132
CCGTGAACCATTATATAGCAGTTGTCGGCAGCCATCGCTTGCCCTGATCCCCATAATAGAGATAAAGAAAGCGCGCAGGTGGAAAGTATAGATTTCTTAGTTTTAAACATAGTTAGGACCTTTCGATATGTATATTATTTTTATTTTGCGTCCTGCGGACAAAGTACAACAGACACTTTATCTGACCATTATCTGAGAAGAGAGGGCCGACCTGTTTTTACTTGATCATTATTTATCGGGAATGGTAAGAAGACCATGACAGTAGAGGACAGAGTATTGGCATTTTTGGCAATAAATATAGGGCAAGCACTTAGGCTTACCCTATAGACTTTTATGCCTGTTTAGTCAGAAAAATTGGCAGCAACGTAGTCTGCAAGACGGGAGCGTTCAACGCTTTGTAGTGTGATGTGAGCATAGTGTTCCCAGTTTCGCATGCGGTCCATTGCAAAGCTGAAGCCACTCGTTGAGGCCGATAGATAGGGTGTATCAATTTGCTTTAGGTTGCCAATCGCAATGACCTTAGTGCCTGGACCAGCTCGTGATATGAGACCGTGCATTTGTGCAGAGGTCAGGTTCTGGGCTTCATCAATAATGAAGATCTTGTCGGAGAAACTTCGGCCTCTCATAAAACCGGAGCTTTTTATTTTTACGCGGCTTTTTAAGAATTCAACACTCGACTTCCTTTCGAAATCGGTGCCGTTGGGGTTGGCGCTCAATGTTTCCAAAGCATCGGTGATCGCGCCCATCCAAGGGCCGATTTTATCTTCTTCTTCGCCGGGTAAGAAGCCGATATCTTCACCCATTGGAACCGTGGCCCGAGTGACAATGATTTCATCATAAAACTTATCTTCGTACACCTGGTGTAGTGCCGCAGCTAGGGTTAACAGAGTTTTACCTGTCCCGGCTTCTCCGGCGATGGTGACGAAATCAATTTCAGGATCAGTGAGTGCTGCNAAAGCAAAATTCTGTTCTTTGTTTTTAGCTTGAATTCCCCAGCAATGATATTGAGATTCAAAATCGGGTAATAACTCAATCGTAGCCGTCTGATCGACAACTTGTCTCAATTGGCCGCGGAAAGTTTGATT
>NZ_LWGJ01001677.1:0-823 GCF_001635845.1 Oleiphilus sp. HI0132
TGAATTACAGTTAGATAAAAATAGCGGTGTGATCGGTGACGAGCAATATGCTCAACTTAAGGAAGAACTTGATAACACGCTGCTCGAAGATGCCGATCGCATCGATCAAAGCCACTCTGATTCCACCTCTAGTTCGCTAAGTAAATTCTCATCAATTGGAATTATACTTGGCAGCGTATCCGTTGTTGTCGCACTAAGCGCCGCTCTTTATAACCACTATGGCGCTTACAACGATGTTGTTGCCTATCTTGAAGGAAGTGAAAGTAATGCAGAGCTCGCTAGTGCCACTGAGCAAGCACGAAACGGTGACATCTCTGCCTTACTCGAACAATTACACGCCAAGCTAAAAGATAACCCAAATAACATTCAAGGCTGGGGCCTGCTAGCACGCACCGCAATGAACACCGAGCGCTATTCTCTTGCTGTCGACGCATTCGAACAAGTTACTCGCTTGTTAAAAGAGGCTCCCGAGATAAACTATCAAGATCTTGCTGCAACCTACGGAATTACAGCTCAGGCTCAATATTACGCATCCAAGGGCATTTTCACCGACGCGCTTAAAGGTACGATTGACAAGGCATTAGAACTAAACCCAAACGAACCAAATACCTTAAGTTTATTAGCAATCAATGCGTTTACGTCTGAGGACTTCTCACTAGCTATTGAGTACTGGTCTAAAGTTTTAGAGGCTTATCCTGAACATCCGGCCGCCGGCCAGATGAAACAAGGCATTAATGAAGCGCAGCGCCGTGCAGGTATCGAACTGTCAGATTTTTCCAGCGACAGCAGCGGTTCGTTAATTGATGTATTCGTATCGCTTGAT
>NZ_LWGJ01001678.1:0-1687 GCF_001635845.1 Oleiphilus sp. HI0132
TATGCAGCGTTCATTATCGCTGTAGCGGTACTTCATATCGTTAACAACTTATCTATTCCTACTAGCCTGACTCATTCCTACCCTGTCTTTTCGGGTGCAACCGATGCAATGACTCAGTGGTGGTATGGACACAATGCTGTTGGCTTTTTCCTAACTGCGGCGTTTTTAGGCATGATGTACTACTTCGTTCCAAAGCGTGCGAATCGCCCTGTATACTCCTATAGATTATCAGTTGTACACTTCTGGGCTTTGATCTCTATTTACATGTGGGCTGGTCCGCACCATTTGCAATACACTGCTCTACCAGACTGGGCCCAGTCACTTGGTATGGTGTTCTCCTTGGTTCTATTAGCTCCGTCATGGGGTGGTATGATCAACGGTATCATGACGCTATCTGGCGCATGGGATAAGTTACGCTCTGACCCGATCCTTAAGTTCCTGATTGTATCCCTATCGTTCTATGGCATGTCGACCTTTGAAGGGCCAATGATGTCGATAAAAACCGTCAACGCACTATCTCACTATACTGACTGGACAGTTGGGCACGTTCATTCAGGTTCGCTTGGTTGGGTTGCTTTTATTACTATCGGTTCCGTTTACATGCTTGTTCCTGAGCTATTTAACAAAAAGCGCATGTATAGCGAATCGCTGATAAACAGTCATTTCTGGATCGCAACAATTGGTGTAGTACTTTATATAGCATCAATGTGGATCGCTGGTGTAATGCAAGGCCTAATGTGGAGAGACATGGGTGACGACGGTACGCTGACATATACTTTCATTGAAAGTATCAAAGCTAGCTACCCCTACTATGTCGTACGTGTACTTGGTGGATTAATGTTCTTGGTTGGTATGTTGATGATGGCATATAACGTAATTAAAACCATCGGTTCTTCCGAGTTAGACAACGAAGCATCCAACAAGGAGGCAGCATAATGAATCATCAAACTATTGAAAAGAACAGCGCACTACTTGGTGTATTAATTGCCCTAGTAATTAGTGTTGCCGGTTTGGTTGAAATCGTTCCGCTGATGTTTCAAACACAAACGACAGAACCAGCACCAGGCGTTAAACCTTACACAGCGGTTCAGCTAGCGGGCCGCGACATCTACATTCGTGAAGGTTGTTACAACTGTCACTCACAGATGGTTAGACCTTTCGCTGATGAAGTGTTGCGATATGGCCCTCCGTCAGTTGCAGGTGAATCAGTTTACGACCGCCCGTTCCAGTGGGGTTCGAAACGAACAGGTCCTGATTTGGCACGCGTTGGTGGCCGTTACTCTGATGAATGGCATCGTATACATTTAATCAATCCTCGTGATTTGGTGCCTGAATCAAATATGCCAAGCTTCCCTTGGTTAGCCGAGGCACCAGCAGAAACTGATAGCATTATAAGCAAAATGGAAGCCTTACGTTTACTAGGCCATCCCTATTCAGACGAAGAAATCGCTAACGGGCCCGCCCAGCTAGCAAATATGACTGAAATCGATGCTTTGATTGCATACTTGCAAGTGCTTGGCACTGCAAACAACGGGAGATAAGCATGGGCGAATTACAGCACACACTAAGCGGTTTAATGACCGGCATGCTTTTGCTTACGTTCATCGGAATTTGCTTCTGGAGCTGGAGTGGCAAGCGTAAAGAAGCGTTCGAGGAAATGGCAAATCTTCCCTTGGATAACACTGCA
>NZ_LWGJ01001679.1:0-1725 GCF_001635845.1 Oleiphilus sp. HI0132
GTCAAAAACTGTTTGTTGAGCGCAGTCTAACTGCGCTTGATAAACACCAAAACACACTGGGGGTGGCGCCTACGGGCGCCGGTAAAACGATCATGTTGTCCGGTGTCACCGGACAGTGGTTAGAAAATGAAGATGCCAAAGCTTGTGTGCTTGCTCATCGTGATGAGCTCACAACACAAAATGCTGCCAAGTTCAGTCGTGTTAATCCGAGTATCTCGACTTCGATTTATGACGCAAAAGAAAAGTCGTGGAACGGTCAAACGACCTTCGCCATGGTGCAAACCTTAGGGCGCGAATCGAACTTAAAGAAGATGCCGAAACTTGATCTCCTGGTTATCGATGAAGCGCATCATGCGGCGGCACCGACCTATCGTCGCATCATTGATAGTGTTCGTGATCGCAATCCCGATGTGGCAATTTTTGGTGTCACTGCTACTCCCAACCGGGGTGATAACAAAGCATTGCGTCCCGTATTCAGCAATGTGAGTGATCAAATCACCTTGGCTGAACTCATTCAATCAGGACTCTTGGTTCCACCCAGAACTTACGTAGTTGATGTGGGGACCCAAGGAGAGCTGTCTCAAGTCAAACGTACTGCTGATGATTTCGACATGGCGGCTGTCGACGCCATTATGAACAAAGCTCCTATCACCGAAGCGGTAATACGTCACTGGAAAGACAAGGCTCATGACCGTCCTACTGTGGTGTTTTGTTCGACCGTCCAGCACGCCAAGAATGTAGCGGAAGCCTTCTCAGCATCAGGTATCAGTGCTGAAGTTATTCATGGCGAATTATCAAGTGAGGCGAGAAAGGCAGCTCTGTCTCGCTTTGAATCTGGTGAGTCTCAGGTTGTTGTTAATGTTGCGGTGCTCACCGAAGGCTGGGATTTCCCTCCAACCAGTTGTGTTGTTCTGCTACGGCCAAGTTCTTATAAATCGACGCTGATTCAAATGATTGGGCGCGGTCTTCGAACTGTCGACCCAAACGAGCATCCGGGCGTTGTGAAAAGTGATTGTGTGGTGCTCGACTTCGGCACAAGCACCATGCTTCACGGGTCATTAGAGCAGGATGTGAACTTGGATGGCCACGAGGGGCAAGGCGAAGCGCCACAAAAAGAGTGCCCAGAATGCGGTGCAATGTTACCTGCTGCCGCAAAGGAGTGTTCTCTTTGCGGTCATGTTTGGGAGCGAACAGAGGGCGATGGGAAAGTTGATCTGACGGACTTTGTGATGTCTGAAATTGACCTGCTTAAACGCTCTTCTTTCCGTTGGTGTGATTTGTTTGGTGACGATGCCGCTTTGATGGCGACTGGCTTCGAGGCGTGGGCAGGTGTGTTCTTTCTGGCAGGTCACTGGTTTGGAATGGGCGGTGGTAAAAAACTGCCTGCGAGATTACTCGCCATGGGGGAGCGAACGGTTTGCCTAGCCGCTGCAGATGACTGGTTGAATGAGCATGAAACCGAAGATGCTGCCAGCAAATCCCGCAAGTGGTTAAACCAAGCTGCGACCGCTCAACAACTTCGGTATCTACCTCCTGCGTATCGCCAGGACTTTGGCTTAACACGCTATCAAGCTTCCTGCCTCTTGGCCTTCCAGTTTAACAAGCGTGATATCCAGTCCCGTATTTTCAACAAAGTCGAAGGCAAGGAGGCTGCTTGATGTGCATTACCGTTGCTTTATTTGCCACAAACCGCCTCGAGGCTTTTGCTGGCTTGATCCAAACCGC
>NZ_LWGJ01001680.1:0-17587 GCF_001635845.1 Oleiphilus sp. HI0132
GGGGATAGTCTAAACTTAGAAGCACTAGAATATCCTTTATCTCTGAAGAGGGTAGGCAAACATTCCAATGGCGACCAGCTAATTAAACTGATTGACGGGAACAAGCCAACAGAAGCTGCTTTATTAAAAGCAAATCTCGATTTAACTGAGCGAGAGGCGGAAGTTTTGTTTTGGATAGCGAATGGGAAAACTAACCGCGAAGCAGCCGAAATTCTATCGATGAGCCCTCGAACGGTGAATAAACATTTGGAAATGATCTTTCCTAAACTTGGTGTCGAGAATAGAACGGCAGCGGCAGGGGTCGCCTTAAGGGTCTTGACACAGGGTTAATTATGGAAAAGACTGAGGTGTTGTTCTCATAGAGTACTCGTAGGCAGAGTAGTATACTGAGCCCAATGAAAAAATGGTTAATATAGTAGGACATTATGAAAGCATTAGTAATTGTTGCACACGGCTCACGACGAGCGTCCTCCAATGATGAAGTACGGGAGCTTTCCCGTAGCGTTCAGAATAAGGTCGGCGCTCAATATGCGATCGTCAATACTGGCTTTTTGGAGCTGGCTGAGCCATTAATACCCGACTCAATTATCCAGTGTATAGAGCAGGGAGCATCTGAAGTAGATGTCTTGCCTTACTTCTTGTCAGCCGGTAGGCATGTTATAGAAGACGTTCCGGCCGAAGTTGCTAAGGCTAGGGAGCAGTACCCTGATGTTAAGATAAACATTAAGACTCATCTGGGAGGTATGCCTGCGATGGTCAGTTTGATTCAGGATACGCTAAGCGTATCCTGATGAGCCTCGTTATAATTAGCGAGTCGTGGCTTTTTTAGTTTTCGTCTTTCTTGTCTTGGCTTTTTTTGTAAGTAAGCCTTCAAGCTCCTCGAGCGCTTCTCCTGAAAATACTGCCAGGTTCTGCATGCTTGGCAAGGTGTCACGACAACCGGTATAGCCAAAATTCAGTGAACCATCATAGCTTAAACAAGTAATATTCAATGCGCCGCCATGGGCGATTAATGATACTGGGTACATCGCCTCAAGTTTACAGCCATTGTAGTAGAGAGCCTTTTTCGGTCCAGGGACATTAGATATTGTAATGTTAAAGGCTGGACGCATTCTTCCGCCCAGGCCTGTGAGAAGCTGTAAAGAGTAGGGTGCCATCATCAGCATCGTGTACTGTGTCAGCGATGCTCTAGGCAAGCTTTGTAAGTGCTCCTTCGCAATCTGGGTCGACTCTTTAATGGTTGCTAAGCGGCGAAGCGGGTCCGCTTCATTGGTTGCTAAGCTAGCGATCATAAAACTAATGGCCGTACCTGTGCCTGTGTCATCCGCAGGGCGAATATTAACCGGAATACCTGCTGTTAAAGGTTGCTCAGGTAATTGTCCTTTTTCTAATAGGAACTGCCTCAACGAGGTGCCACATAAATAAAGCACAATATCGTTTAACGAGGCATCCGCCTCTGCTGCCAGTTTCTTAATTCTGTCTAAAGAATATTGCTGTGTAGCAAAGCGGCGAGCGGCTTGCACCCGGGTGTTAATGGTTGAATTAGGACCAGTAAACGGAGCAGAAAGTTTAACTCTATCCTGAACGGATGAACTGACCAGTTTTGCCAACGCACCCACTAACTGCGGGGTGTTCGAGGCTTGTTCTTTGATTGCGTCGATAGCTTGATCAAGCGCGCCTTGCCAAGTCGCAATGTGTTCGCCGCTTTTAATTTTCTTTGGCGTACCAATAGACCAAGGCGGTCTTGTATCGATATCGTCTGGAGACTCGCTTAGTGTGCGTTGCAATAAACGTACACCGCTTATGCCATCAATTAAGGAGTGGTGCATTTTGGTGTAGATGGCAAAGCGATTATTTTCCAGACCTTCGATGACATGGCACTCCCATAGAGGGCGTTTAAAGTCCATACGGTTGGAGTGTAATCTCGATACAAGTATACCCAACTCTCGTTCACCGCCTGGTTTGGGTAGAGCCGAATGACGTACGTGATAATCTAGGTCTATGTTCTTATCGATAACCCAAGACGGTGCGAGTAAGCGGCCCAGTAAGCTAGGCTTCGCGAGCTTTTTGTTCCAGGGGGAAACAATATCTCCAGCCGATTTCATGCGATGAACATCGTCGCGTAAAAAATTAGCAGGAGCATCTTTGGGGAGAGATAAAATTTGCAGATTGCCAACATGCATTGGCGTCTCTTCGGTATCCAATGCCAACCAAGAGGCATCAAGTATGTTTATCTTGTTATTCTGAGTCATTTTGCCAGGCCTTTTGGGAGTAATGAATACAAAGCGGAATCTTAACACACTTACTATATTAGACCATTAAACTTTATTGCCTAGGTCTATGAAGATATCGGAACTATTTATGTTCGCAGACAAGAAATTTACTTTTGGTATAGCAAATTTTGAAATGGAGTTGTCGTGAACCTTTTATTCGGCAGGGAGGGGGAATGGGGGCATATCGCGAATGGAGTTTTAAGAACCTGAAGATAGAGCAGGCTAAATGAAGTTAGAACAACTTTAGCCTGCTAGAGAAGCATAATACTACTTCACTGCACACATATCTTTTTTGGCCAGGCTAAGTGCTTTTAGTACATCAGCACGTCTAATAATGCCGATCACTTTATCATTTTCTATTACTGGGTAGATCTTGGGCCCTTTCCTTAGCATGCTTTCTGCTAGCTTAAGAATATCTTCATCAGGGGATACGGATAGAGGATTCTCTCGCATAATGTCAGCTGCTACTTCGTGGCTATCACAATAGTAGGTATTGTTGAGCATCTGCTTGATGCAGTTTTGCTCAGTGATAAAACCTACCAGTTTGCCGTCAGTATCTAACACTGGCGCTCCTACGATATGGCTTTTGGTAAGTGTTTTAACGACTTCTTCAACGCTAGTATCAAGTTTAAATGAGTATGTCGCTGGGTGCATGTAATCGCGAACGTAAACCTTGGGAGATTCCATCTTGCCTCCAATAAAATTTGTAATGTATAAATGAGTTTGTTGAAGTGAGCATACTACGAGGTTTCTACTAGTGTGATGACCGGTGTCAATTTGAGTGCATTCCTATAAGGAACTAGTAATCACTTTAAAATAAATACACTATTTGCTGAAGCTGCTATAATTTCGCGCTTTCTATCTTTCGAGTTGATTTGTTATATGTCTGAGAACTTTATCTGGCTTGCAATTGTTGTCGGTAGTCTTGTTTCTATTTTCTTATTCCGTTTTAGCTTCAAAACATGGAACAAAATTCAAAGAATAGAGGACGCGAAAAAAGCTTATCTGGAGGAGGTGGCTGAAAAGAAAGATAAGGCCCTCAACAGCATTAAGGTTATCGCACAATGCATGTTAGACGAGCAGGTTGAGCTGTCGGAAGGATGCATTAGAATTAAAGTGCTACTTGACCATTTAGCCCCCAACCTGCATGAAGATGAGCGGTTTTCAGTGTTTATCAAAATGTATGATGCGCTAGAGCACATGCCAACTCATGAGGCGCGTAAGCAAACTGACAAACGAGTGATTTTTAAGCTGGATCAGGAACGCTTCAAACTGGAAGAAGACAACCAGCATGCGATACTCTCTGCGTCTAAAGCGCTCCTGGAGCATTCATTCTAGAGTAGGTCGGTGAGCAATATGCCCAGGCCTATTCGTTGTACCCGGTGGTCATAGTCAATTAGGCTTTCTCCATAGCCTTCAAAAAATTGTATGAAACCTCTTAATCGCCCCCACATCGGAAAACTGAATCCGGTTTCCGCAGACCCATAACCTGTGTCGAAGTTGTATCTCACCGAGCTGCTGAGTTTATAGCGCCCCCAGTCCATCACACCGGTAATTTCATAGTGACCTAGGTAGTCGTCGATATCCGGGTTATCATCGCCTCGGAATAAGTGGTTTGTCTTTTTGTTGTGTGCATGAGTGAGCAACTTCGGCCAGCGTTGTTTCAGCGGGCATACTCGCCGCTGTATTTAAGAAACAATCAATAGACTCTTCCGCTGCTGCTAACTTACTGAAAAATAGTAAAAAACCTAATAAGGTAAAATACTTGAGTCGTGCAATAGCCATTGTCGCTTCATGTATTGTTTCGATCTGTACGGTAGCCGGCTATTGTTGTTTATACTCACTATCGAAGTCAAAAAATAACTCGCCGGAAATTTCTTTATAGCGGCCTGAGTCCTTCATTCTTTTGAGTCTTGGTGAAAGCTCATCAAGGAAGCTTTGTGTGAGCGCTTTGTTATGACACGTAATACGGTCATAGCTTTCTACAAGAGGGTGCTTGGCAGAGTAACTCAATTGATCTACGAAAGGTTGCAAGTCCGGAAGCGCTGCGATCATGACATCAATACGCTTTACTTTGAGCTTTTTCAAGTTCTGGGCGTCTTTGTATACTTTGTCTAGTTTTATTTTTTCGCTAAGTCTATGTTTATAATAGTTCTCGTGCACATGTACGGCACCCACATTAAGTCCTTTAAGTTGACTGGAGCTAGTTAAAGGGCTTTGGTCGAGAGGGCTAAACATATAATAAGCGAAGGCACCTAGTGGAAAGCTTGCAATGATATTCTCATTTCCTAGCTTTTCTTGCATCACTTGCGTGAAAGAATAAATGCAGTCTGTATGGCCTTGCTCAAATGATACCAGGGCTCGTTTATAAGGCGTATATGATTGAATGATTTTGAAAGGCATATCTGAAATAGCTTCGTTCAGAATGCCTTGATAGATGCCAGACTGGTCTTCCTCAATTAGGCTAGTGATATGAGGCGCTGCTATCGCTATAGTTTGTGCGTCTGGTGATTTTGCGTGAACTAGACTACTAAAAATGCAAAGCAATAATATAAGATAATATTTGAGTATGCTCGAAATAAGCCTTTATAACGATAGAACTAGTGTCTTATATTAAAGCATAAGAATTACTAGAGTGCTCAGTTAACCTAATGTTGTATTAATCCCTTAAGTACAGATTGGCTCACCGCCAGTTCGCTTTTCCAGTATCCGCTAAACTTCGGTAAATTGTCGTCTATTTCTTCACTTCTGCTGTGATAAAAAATATGCCCTTGAGCTGCTGGTAGTGCGCCAGGGTCTTCAAAACGGTCAATGGGAATAAAGGCCAGTTTTAAAAAAGGCGCAAGCCTCAAAAAGCCAACTAATGGAGATTGGCAGTTTTGGCATATACCTCTAGTTAGAGCAGGAGGACGACGATATTTTGCAAACAATAGTTGATCAGATTTGTTTAGCTCAACATTTTTTGCATTGACTACGACAAATTCTGCATAAGGCTTGTTATAGATCTCTTGGCAAATAGTGCAATGGCATTTAAAGCGAGAAAAAGGTTGGGCTCTGACGGTGATTTTCGATGTGGTGCATGAACAGCTAGCGGACTGATGGAAGCTCTGTGATGTCATAAAATTTAGCCTGTTAGCTTTTGTTATTGTTAAGGGCAACGCTATCTCGGACTATAACCCAATAATAGTGCGTGTTAGTACTTATACGCAAAGCTATGGTGCATGAGCTTACTGATGTTGAGAGTTATTATTATGTCATTTAATTTAAATTGTTAATAAAATCAATTGGATGAAACTAATTTGTTGTCTTGGCACGGCTAATGCTTTAGTAATAACTGTACAAGGAAGTACGTAATGAAACGATTTCAAAGAGCGAGCCTTAGTAATCAATTATATACCGGATTCGACTCCTTGTTTTCTGCTCAGGCCTTGCAACGAAGCAAATACTTTTAAGTTATTACGATGATTAAACGGAGAATACCGAATGAAGAAATCAGCTGGTAACACACTGTTTGAATTAACTGCAAAAGAAGAAGCCGTTTGTTATGAAGCCTTAGAGGCTTACTTTGAGCAAATGTATTTTGCAAACTGATATTAGCTAAAGAAGTATAAATAGGAGTGAAAAGGGGGAATGCGAAAAAGCATTCCCCCTTTTTTATTTCCACCGGGAACCACAATATGTGGTGATCAAATCTTGAATAATCCCCCAGAATGGCGATAATGGCCGCCTCTTGAATATAAATATTAGATGCACAGTAAGAAACTTTCCTTGCTTTGAATAGCGCAGATGCGCAGCGTGATCCTTCCTTCAGCTATGAGCCAGAATTCATCCCGATTTATGCCCGGTAGTTCGCGTTTGGTGCGTTCTCTATCAGAGATGCTGCAAGTCGAGCCACAGACTCATCCAGAAAATTTTAGCGAGCGCTTATCGCAAAAAATAGACTTCTCGGGCTCGGTAAAATTAAGTGATGCGCAAGGCATGATCAGAATGATTGATCGTCGAGTCGACGCCGGTTTACTGTCGAACGATTCGGACGAATTGGCTGGTCAGGAAGCTTTAGAAAAAAGCCAGCAGGCCTTTGTCAGGGTAAGAAAAGCCATTAGCCAATCTATTGAGTCAGGCTTTGACCCAGATAAAAGTGTCGGCAGAATAAAGCTGCCTGAATGGGATGAAGCGTTTATTAGCGCTATGCGAGAAGGGCAAGTCGATGACAAGTTGCTAGCCAAAGCTGCTGAACCCTTCAGTAAGTTTTATCGTGCTCAGCAGTCTGATATGTCGGCTAAAGTGCAGGGCTTGAGAGTTTATATTAGTGAGGTGTTAGAGAAGCATTCACCAGAGCTTGCGAAGTTAGTGGTGCTCGATAAAGCTCTCGACGAAGCGTTAAGCGTCGCTGCTCGTAAACAGTTTTTATGCGTACCGACGCTACTCGCCACTTACTTTCGCGAGAGCTTTGAAAGGCCTGCCGGTAAAAATGCCGACCTGTTTGAAACGTGTGCCTTGGATGAGAATATTAAGGCCTTTCTAGCAGCTTTAAAGCGCTTGCTGATGGCAGAGCTGGAAGCGCGCTTGCAGCTCGTGCTGGGCTTGATAGAAGCATTAAATGAAACGGTGCAATCGGCAAACTGAGTGCATCGCTATGGACACAATTATGAAATTAGAGGTTACTAGTTGCTTATGAATAAGCTTCTTTTTGGGCTGGCATTTTTATTAGGCGCATTGGCTATCATCGGTATGAGCTGGGTATTCTTGGGTAGTGATACCTTGGCCTTGCTGATTACTGTCGTTATTGGTGTGGTGTTTAGTATTGGCACCCTTGAGCTCTTACGATTTCAGAAGGCGACACAAACACTGTCAGTCGCGCTAAAAGATATTCCAAAATTTGCCGTACAAGCCGAGTCGGATAACGAAAACCAGTTTGACAAATGGCTACTGTCGCTTCACGCCTCGCTGCGTAATGCTGTTCAGCTTAGAATAGAAGGTGAGCGCATTGGTCTACCCGCGCCTGTCGTGACGCCCTACTTAGTCGGCTTACTGGTAATGCTCGGCTTGTTAGGTACTTTTGTCGGAATGGTTGATACCTTGCAGGGTGCTGTCACGGCACTACAAGGAACCACAGAATTAGAGGCAATTCGCACAGGTTTGGCCGCGCCGATCAATGGTTTGGGCTTGGCTTTCGGTACGTCCGTTGCCGGTGTGGCAGCTTCAGCTATGTTGGGCTTGATGTCGACATTGAGTCGTCGTGAACGAGTGATTGCGACACGTGAGCTCGATGCCTGTATCGCGCATGAGTTTAAAGGCTTCTCTCTGGTTCATAACCGCCAAGAAACTTATAAAGCCCTACAAGCACAGGCGCTTGCCTTACCTCAAGTGGCAGATCAGCTTCAAACCATGGCGTTGAATTTGGAGAAAATGGGCTCAAACCTGGGTGAGCAGCTAAACCAGAAGCAAGATAGCTTTCATACTGAGGTGAAACAGAGTTACCAACACTTGGCCGAGACGGTATCAGAAGCCATTTCCAGCAGTGTCAGTACCGTTCAGGCAGGGCTTGCCGATAGTGGTCGTTTGGCAGGTGAAAGTATGCGCCCTGTGTTTGAAAAAAGTATGAGTCGGTTGGTGGAGAAGGTCAGTGATCAGACTTCGAAAAGTCATCAGCAGTTTTCTACGAAAGCTACTGAACACTTGGATTTTCTGAATGGCCGCTTCTCGAAAACGGCAGACGAGGTGGGAAGTGTCTGGCGTAAAGCGCTAGAAGAGCAAGCGCTGAGAAACCAACAAAGTGCCGAGCAGATTAAGCAAACCTTGAGTGAATACAGTGAGCTCTTTGACGCTAAAACGCAGACAATGTTAGAAAGCTTGAACCAGAATTTGGCGCAGCGAGATAGCCAAAATCTCGAAAGTGAAAAAGCTCGACAGACAGTTTGGCAACAGGCGATGATTGATACGCAGACGCAGAGTTCTGCTTCTTTACACAGCGCCTCTCAAGACGTTGCTGACAAGCTAAATCAGCTTACACAAGCTCAGCTTGAAACAAGTTGTCAGGTTGCTGATAAATTTACGGAAATGACAGATCGTTTGGGGGCTATGTCTGAGGGGATCAGTCTTGATTGGCAGAACCGTGCTGACAAAATGTTGGCTCAGCAAGCTGAGCTGGTTGAGAAGCTAAGTGACAGCCAGCAGCTAATGGATGAGCAAACCAAGCAGAAGTCAGAGAAGCTATTGGCTGAACTAGCGGGTCTTTTCGCTGAATCCAATAACTTACTGATCGCACGTCGTGAAGATGAGTCACGTTGGTTGCACGAACTGGATAGTCGAATGAATGGCTTAGCGGCGAGTGTGCGTGAAGAATTGAGCAGCTTGCGAGATGAAGAGGCAGGTCGTGCAAACGCTGCTGCCGAGACGATGAATAAGCTACAACAAAGCTTATCGCAGCAAGTTGCCCAATTGTCAGAAACGATTGAGAAACCCATGACAGAGCTGATTGAAACCGCGTCTGAAACACCAAAGGTTGCTGCGGAGGTAATCTCCAAGTTACGTGAAGAAATCAGTAACAACATGGAGCGTGACAACCACTTGTTAGAAGAGCGTCAGCGAATTATGGCTGAGCTTGATGGCTTGTCAGGCTCCTTATCCGAGTCATCCAGCCAGCAAAGAGAAGCGATTGCTTCATTAGTCGAAACCTCTAGTAGCATGCTAGACAACATCAGCTCTCGTTTTGACCAGCATATCGATGCTGAAGTTAACAAACTCTCAGACATCGTGGTCGAAGCTGCGGCAAGCACTACCGATATTGCCAGTTTGGGTGATGCTTTTGGTAAGGCCTGCCAGCAGTTTAGTGAATCGAATGAACTGCTTGGTGAGAGTTTACAGCGCATCGAATCAGCTCTGGAGCAGTCGAGTGAACGCAGCAATGAGCAGCTTGGTTATTACGTTTCCCAGGCTAGAGAAGTAATTGATCATAGTGTTTTGTCCCAGAAAGCTTTGTTTGAAGAATTGCGTGAACTGTCAATGAAACAGGCTTATGAACAGTCATCCACTGAGTCTGCTTAAACTGGGGTGTTGGTATGCATGAGTTAGATGAGAGTAATGCTGAAAGCCCTCCTATTTGGGCGATTTTTGGCGATTTAATGTCCGGGCTAGTCGGCGTTTTTGTGCTGTTGCTGATCTGGGTATTGGGCTATCAGTTAGAATTGTCAAAGTCGCTTGCCGAAGAAGTTGAAAAGCGCAGGGCTGAAGAACAGCGAAGAATGGCATTGGAAGAAGCTTTGGCAGACCCTCTCTCTTCCGGGCGAGTAACATTGCGTGATGGCAAAATTGGCATCAGCGGCAGTGTCTTGTTTTCGCTGAACTCAGACCAGTTACAGTCTGAAGGGCGTGAGCTCTTAAGCACTCTGGTGGCTCCTCTTGAAGTTTACCTGGGAGAGCGTGACGAGTTGCTGATGGTGAGTGGTTTCACAGATGATCTTCCCATTCAAAAAGGCAACAATCGATATCAGGATAACTGGGAGCTTTCTGCTCAGAGGGCTCTAACCGTGACGCGAGCTTTGATAGAAGAGGGGATGCCCAAAGAAAGGGTGTTTGCTGCTGCCTTTGGAGATCAGCAACCTGTTGCTTCCAATGTAGACCGTGATGGTCGCTCGAAGAATCGGCGTGTAGAAATGGCACCCGTTCCCAAAGGGCGACAAGTGACTAAGCCTCTAGGTGCTGAAGAAGATACAGCCCCACTTGGCTCGGCTCTGGTGACAGATTAAGATGAATTCCACCTTTGACCAGCTAAAGGAAGCTTTGGCGCGGCTCGAAAATACTTGTCAGAGCGGTGTGGCTGCATTTCATTTTCAGCGCCTTTCTTCATTGCTGGCTAGAGCAGATCAGCGTTCTGACAATATTCAGGAAAGCTTGCTTCCACGAATTGAATCAGGCCTGACAGACTTACAAGCATTGTTGGTTAAGCAGCATGAGGACGCTGAAAAAACTGAGGCGCCCCAGGAGCAGGACGGCAGATCAGACTCAGTTTTTAAAGGCTTGATAGAACGTATTAATAGTTTTGATGTAAGCGCAATAGATCAGAGCTCATTGGGTTTGGATGCCCTGTTGTTTGACGAGGGCTTTGACGAAGGACTTGAGGACAAGCCTTCTGCTACGCAAGGTAGTGAAAAGAAAATAAAGATCAATGCTGCGAAAGACTTTCAAGAGCGCGCTAAAGAGCTAAAGTCGCTACAGTTTTATCGTGAGCAATTGGGCAAGGTGATCACCGAAAATATGGTTCGGCAAGTGATCAAGGAAGACCCGGAAAATGCAGGGCCTCTCAATCCTCAGCGCCTTTTGGTTCGTACGATTGGTGCCATGAAGGATATTTCTCCGGCTTATGTTAATCGCTTGGTTCCTTACTACGACACGCTTTTGTGGTTAGAGCAAACTACAGAGCTATCGACTCACAAGTCTCGTGCAAGCAAAGCCTCTGCAAAGTAAAACCTTAAAGCCTGCTTCGAACCAAGTGCACGTGTTGTACAGCAGTATAGGCACTTTCCCGGTATTTAAGAGGCAGTGATTCGCAGCGTAATCCGACTTCTATATCAATAAGCTCATTAGCCAGTACTTGCCTCTCTTCCTCATTTATTGGCTTTGTACCTTTCTCAGCCAAACGTAGATCAATTTCGTGTAGGCGGTCGTAGTAGCGATAAACGCGAGACTGCATTCTCCAAGCCAGTAGTGCAGGAAGTATTTTGAATAAGGGTAGTAGTAGGAAAATTATTGGTAAAAGTAAGATCGCAAAACGATTGATCTGAGCGACTATCCAGTAGGGCAGGGTTTTCTCTAGCGGATTAAAGCCATCTCTTAGTAGTTTTACGGCATAAACATCTGCAGACATATCTAATAAACTTGTGTTCGGGAAAGGCTCAGACATGACGAGTGAGACACGTTTAGCATGTACTATCTTGGCTGCTCTGACCAAACGATTGACTAAAGCGGGGTGTAGGTCATCATGTGCAACTAGCTTTGTCACGAGTGTAATGAGTGGCACGGCAGCTTCGGGGTAGGCCGGGTGATATCGAAGTGAGCCACTCAATAAATTGATATAGTGAGCTTCATGAAGCTGGCTTGCGAGTGCTTGGCCATGATCAAGCGGCAATAACTGGATCGCCGGATTATCATATAAGGCTTGAAGATAAGGTGCGCTAAGTGGCGCAACAAAAAATGCCAGGTCGAGATTGCCCGAGAGTAGGGCTTCGGAAGCGGCTTTGCCGCCCAAGAATGCTTCGGGAGCTGTATTATTACTGAGGGCTGGCGCAGCGCTAATCTCTGCTAATTGCTCAACTACAGCTCGAGTACCGCTACCTTGTGCACCCAGTGCAACGCGTTTCCCTGTCCATGAAAACGGGTTGCCGTTGACTTGGGCTTCAACTCTGGCGAAGGCTAAGAGCGGCTCTGGAAAGACGGCTGCCAATGCGTTGATATTGGGGTTGCTTGATTTAATGCCGCCTTGGATCAGGGCGATGTCTACCGTGCTATTCGTGGCATCAATCAGTTTACTATTTTCGCGTGAACCAGCGGTTTCGACTATCTCTAATTGAAGACCATCCTCAGCTAAAATTTCTCGGTATTGTTGCGCTATTTGATAATAGGCACTACCTTCTACTCCCGCTGCTATTCGTAGCTGGTCTGGTGGAACCAGGCGCAGGCCAAGCACTAGGCCATAGAGCGTCGCGATGATCGCTAATGTAGCCACCACATAGCTTAATACATTTGAAAGACTTGGGAGTTTCAAGGATCTTTTCATATCAATAAATCTCTATTTGGCTTGTCATTAGGAAAACTGCACAGCGAGCTTCCCCGTGATGACGAGTTTATTGTCCTTGTTGAAATTTTGCGAGCGCTTCACCCATTGCCTTGTGAACGGCATTGATGCCCTGAAGAGGGCGCAGCATGACTTTGAATTCAGTTATTTGATCATCTTCGTTCCAGGTGATCATGTCGACACCATTGACGGTTTTGCCGTCAATAAGGGTTTCGAATTCGAGCACGGCAAAATGGTCGTTGTAAACTTCTTGAATATATTTGAAGTGTTCATTCGCAATCGTTTGCATTGCGCCCATTAGGTATAGTTTTGTAATGGCTTTGCCTCTTTGCGGAGTATGAACTACCGGAGAAAACATCGTGGCGTTATCAGCCAATAAATTGTCTAGAGCATTGATATCTCGTGTTTTCACAACAGTATGCCAGTTCTGAATAACTTTAGGAGCCATGATCTTTACCGTAATTATTGATAGTCAAAAAGGTGTTCTGAAGCGCTAATGTATCAAAGAAAATGGGACTAATGCGAATCTAATAACGGAAAACGGTAAAGACTAAATGTTTACTCCTGAAGCAGCATGTTGACTTCTTTCTCGAGGTAACGAATAAACCCCGTGTTAAACCCCTGATGAGCAATGCGAATATAACCTTCTCGATCTATCAAAAATGATGTAGGCATGGTGAGTAGCTCGTAAGCCTGTTGGGATTTCCCACTTCGTTCTTCCAGTACCGGAAAATCCACTGGGTACTGTTCAAGAAAACGCATCGCTTCTTCAGTGGTGACGTCAACATTGACAGCAAGAATTTCAAAGTCTTTACCGTTTTGTTTACTGTGCAGGCGCTTGCGAAGTTGATTATATTCGGGCATCGACTGACGGCATGGACCACACCATGAGGCCCAAAAATCTACCAGTACCACTTTGCCTTTATAGTCACTCAGATTGACGGTGCTCTTCTCATGTATATCAGGTAAAGAGAAGAGGGGGGCTTTGTTATATTTTGCGTCTTTTAAGTCTGCAGAGACCTGCTCGGTAAAGGAGTTTAAGCCTATAAAAATTAGGATGAAGTAAGCAATAGATAAACCAAGAAAACGGTCGGGCTTATTGGAGCGCGTGGGCATAAATGTAAAGCTCTACTGATAAAAAGAATTCATTTATTTGAACGCCGCGCGCCTAGAAAGTTCCCTGCCTTGCTAACTATAACCATTGAATGTAATGATTAGAGAGTACTTGATGACGCGTCGCATGACGTATTTTCAATAATGTACTATATTAAATGAATGAAAAAATATAAAAACCAGGCCTTATGGCGAACTTATCTATTTGTCGTATTCTTTTCTATCGTCGTAACCGCATCTTTTTTATATGCTGAATGGCAGGAAATTAAGGATCACGCAGGTATTGAGCAAAGTTATGCAAATAACCTCGTCTCTCATTCTATGGAATCCTTGCTTCAAAAAAACTCAAATTTATTGAAAGTACTTGGTGAACGCTTTGTGGAGCTTGTTGGCGAGGGAGAAATAGCCCAGGTTCAGAAAAGTATGAACCAGGTTTTACGAGTGAATACCGAGTTGATAGGTTTAGGCTTGGTTGATGTAAACGGTCAGTTGATAGTCTCTACCTTCAAACATATGCCAAGCCAGGTTCCTAATTTGTTGACAAAAGCGGAAACCAAAGACACCTTTCGCAAGACCCTGGAATCATCGAAATTAGTGATGGGAAGGACCTATTACTTCCAAGCATTGAATTCGTGGGTCATACCTATCCGGCTTCGGGTATTAGATAGCGAAGGACAGGTTGCAGCTGTTGTGGTAGCAGGCTTTAAACTAGGCGCTTCTCATGGTTTATGGTCTAGAGAAAATCTACCAAAACACCTTGCTTTGACAGTCGTTCGTGGCGATTACTATCGTCAATATGTCTCGTATATTGATGAAAATGAATATCAGGATTGGTATGGCTCGGCGGTAGAGAGTAAATTCGTTGAATATTTGGATAACTTATTCAAGGTTCAAGCAGGTGTGGGAATAAAAGCCCTTCGGGCAGGCGACAAGCTTGTTTCAGCGATTGTGCCTAATAAACGAGGTGAGCTAAATTTTGCATCGATTAGCTATGACCCTGTGTTTGAGCATTTTACCATTGTTAGCACTAGACTTGACTTGCTCTATGATAAATTTTGGTACACCCTGTCTTGGGTCCTTAGTGCCTTTATTCTGTTTAATATCGGCTTATTTATTATTTTCCGTTTGAATATTCGTCTCCACTTACAGACGGAGCAGTCACTACATCACCAGATTGAACATGACCCGCTAACCAAGTTACCTAACCGGCGCTTTCTGACACAGAACTTCGAATCCTGGGCAAATAAGTATGCTCAGGGCTTCTCTCTACTCTATATTGACCTGAATAACTTTAAGTCGAGTAATGACTTACATGGTCACTCTGTTGGTGACCAGATTCTTTGTGAAGTGGCGAGCAGAACTACTGAACACTTCCAAGATTGTATGTGTATCAGACAAGGAGGCGATGAGTTTATTATCTTGACGGGTATGCGTGATAAAGGTGAGTTAAACAAGTTGTGTAAGGCTTACCTGGAGGTGCTACGAAACCCAGTTTCGTTGGAGCATTTAGAGTTTTCCATCAAGGCTTCAATCGGGGTTGCAATCAGTCCCTTTGATGGCAAGGTTCTGGATGAGCTGCAGCGAAAGGCAGACATGGCCATGTACGAAGCGAAGCAAAAACAGAGCGATATCTGTTTTTATTCCGTGGGAATGGAAGAGAAAACCAAGCGTGCTGCTGATATTGAGAAAGAACTTCTTAATGCGTTAGAAAAGGGTGAAATGTGTGTCGTCTATCAGCCTCAGGTCGACTCACAATCCCAGAAGGTATTAGGTGTCGAAGCTTTGGTTCGCTGGCAGAGTGATGTTTTGGGTTTTGTTCCGCCCGATCAGTTTATTTCGGTAGCAGAAGCAGCGGGCGTGATTCATGAACTGGGTGAGTTCGTACTAAAAACGGCTTTGGACGAATGTCTTGACGCTTGTAAACAGAGTCAGCACGCGCCGTTTAAACTGAGAGTATCGGTTAACGTTTCGGTGAGGCAACTGCTTAATGAAGACTTTGTCCCTATGATTAAACAGCTTGTTGAAAGGTATGACGGAGAAGCGCTTACTTTGATGATTGAGGTGACAGAAAGCCTGTTTATTGAAGATTTGGACAAAGCAAAGGATGTATTGAATCAGGTCTCGTTATTGGGCGTGTATACTTCTTTGGATGACTTTGGTACAGGCTACTCTTCTCTAAGTGTACTGAGTAAATTACCTATCAATGAACTGAAAATCGATCGAAGCTTCGTTAATGATATTTTGATTGACGAGCAGGATTGGCTACTGGCAAAAAGTATTATCAACTTAAGCAAGAGTTTATCTATTCCCGTCGTCGCTGAAGGTGTAGAAACTAAAGAACAGGCTGATATTTTGGCAGCCAATGGCTGCGATGTATTCCAGGGCTACTATTTTGCTAAACCTATGCCGAAAAATGAACTGGTTTCATTCTTAAGAGAGTAGATCTTAGCTATTGCTCGTTACCTTGGCTATGAGTGTATAAGTACACTCATAGGATTTAGCTCTGTTTAGTACTATTAGCGAACATTAACCCGCGATAGGGTTTTGGGAGTAAGGGTATGCAATTTAATAAAGTGTTCATAGCGCGGTTATTTGATGATACTTAGAGCTGATTTTAGCTGAGCTCTTCAATAAGTTGGCATAAGGCTTCAGGCTCGAAGGGTTTGGGCAGGTGGGCCTTCATTCCTGCAGCAATATAAGTGTCAATATCTTCTTTAAAGACATTCGCTGTCAATGCAACGATAGGGGTGTCCGGAGCAAGCGAGTCTGTGATAATAATTTGTGTAGCTTCTAAGCCATCCATTTCTGGCATCTGAATATCCATCAGTATCAGGTCGTACTGACTTTCTCGTAAGCATTGAATACATTCTAGGCCATTGTTGGCAAACGTGATTTCTGCGCCGAGTAAGAGGAGTGTCTCGTTTACTACTAGCTGGTTAATTTTATTGTCTTCTGCCACTAATATTTTTTTGCCTTTTAAACCTTGTGTTATAGGCGTTTCTTCATCTGAGGCTATTGACGTTTGCTTATCTAGAAAGTGATTGAGTACTTTTTCACTAGTGTAGGGAGCTTCAATTAAGTGAACCGAGCTAGGCAGATCATCGAACTGGGGGATTAGGTCGCTACTTAGAAGAAGTATGGTGGGCAAGGAGTATTTTCCTAATAACGCGTTAACGCGAGTGCTTAAATCGGGTATATCCTGGTTACATGAAAATAATAAATGACTGCTTGGCTCAGCATTAATATTAAGGCCTGAACTTCTGAGATCTGCTGATATTATTTCAGTTTCGAAGGTGCAAGGGCTAACAACTTTCAGCTTAAGATTGCTGAGCTGGTTTTTTTCCTCTTCTGATAAGTGTGTAAATGATAAAACATCTTGTGATTCATCTTTGCTCTTTCGAAGCGGTATCGATACATCAAAACACGAGCCTTTGTCTAAAGAGCTATCAACTCGAATAGTTCCGAGCATTAACTCAATGAAACTACGTGAAATACTCAGGCCCAAGCCTGTTCCACCAAATTTACGGGTAGTCGAGTCATCTGCCTGAACAAACTCTCTGAATATTAGTTTTTGTTGTTCTTCACTTAGCCCTATCCCTGTGTCTTTTACTTGAATCTTTAAGTAAGGTTGCGTGTAATTCTCGGTGAGATCAATTTTTAAGGTGACCCCGCCGGTTTCAGTGAACTTGATTGCGTTCGAGCATAAATTGGTAATGATTTGCGTGATTTTGGTAGCGTCGCCACAAAGTGGAATAGCCAGATTTGGCGGCGTTAATAAGATGAAGGAAATATTCTTCGCTTTCGCTGCAAAATTCATCGATGTGGCTAGAGGTCTGATAATGTCTTCAAGGACAAAGTCTGCCTGATCCAATGTGATTTTGTTGGCTTCTATCTTACTGAAATCCAAGACGTCATTGATTATTTGAAGTAATGAGCTGCCAGATAAGACAACATTCTCAAGGTAACTTTTGACTTCGCTGTCCTGAATACGGTTATAAGTCAGTTTGCTCAAACCGATGATGCCGTTTAGTGGTGTTCTTATTTCATGTGACATATTGGCGAGAAAACGCGATTTTGCTCTAGTGCTTTGCTCAGCCATCGTCTTGGCCTCATCAAGTTCCTGCGTTCGACGCTCAAGTGCCTGCCCAGTGCGTATTTGGCTGATATATAATTGATACATTAGCGCGATGGCGATAACACTCGTGATGGCGATGACCAGTAAAAAGTAGAGTTGCAACTTGAGTTGATGGCTCCAGCTTGTCCATGTTTTCGCTTGCGCATGCTCGACTTCCTGAATCACTTTACGGCTATAAACGTTCCATTTGTTATATAAACGGCCGAGCTTTTTACGTAGCGACTTGACTAGTTTAAGGTTGGTTGCATGATTCTCTTCATGGAGTTGTGCAAT
>NZ_LWGJ01001681.1:0-7141 GCF_001635845.1 Oleiphilus sp. HI0132
ATCTGCCCTTAGTATTAGTTGATTGCGTCAATTGCGCTACGCGCCGTCAGTACACAGCCGGATAAGAACGTGCCCTCTAGAGACTTAAATCCGCTGGCACCGCCACCGCCAAAACCCGCTGCTTCACCAATCGCGTACAAGCCTGGAATTGCTGCACCCTCTGAGCTCAAGACCTGGCTTTGCAAATTAGTCTGTATGCCACCAAGGCTTTTTCTGGAAATGAGTCTGAGCTTAATCGCGATTAACGGACCGGATTTGTCACTTACAATGGGGGCAGGTTTACATGTTCTGACTTTGTCGGATCGCCATGCCCTGGCTTGCTGAATACGCCTAACCTGGTCATCGTTCCATAAAGCCGGCCCTCGTGATAGCATTTGGTCATAATCACTAACAGCAGCTTTAACATTGTCACAGCTCAAAACTTTTTCATCATCAAGAGCCTTCATCTGGGTAAGGAGTTCATCCATATTCTGTGCAACGATAAAGTGGTCACTTTCAGTAGAGATTTTCTCAATTAGCGTGTGATTTCCTAGCAATATTTCCTTTAAAAAGCTAAGTAACTTTCTGTCTCGAATCGAGGGGTTATGCTCCGAACCGGAGATTGCGAATTCTTTTGCAGCGATACCCCAGTTCAAAACCTGCCAGGTATAAGGTTCTTCTAGCTGGGCAACGCGACGACATAACTCATTTGTGTCAAAACCAGTAACGAGTGGATCAGGGCCAATACGATTGCCTTTAGCGTCAAGCCACAAAGCAGATTTACATGGGATCAAGCTTAAGCCATGGCCTTCAAATTGTGGCTGAGGATGCGGAATACCTGCCGCATAATTCCACATTTTATCAAGATGCGTAACACTCCCCCCCAAATTTGAAACGAGCTCATGCAATGCGCCATCGGCATAAGGGTGAGATCCGTTTAGGATTTCTTTCGGTGGCAAGCCCCAAGGTTTGTACCAATGCTCCCTAACCTTGTCGATACTGCCGTTAATCCCGCCACATGCAGCAATAGTATGCTCAGCCTCAAACTCTACTACCTTTTTAGTCTCTTCACTTTCACTTCGACAGCCCACTACGCGGCCATTTTCAGATACCAACTGAACTACACGATGTCGATAAAAGAACTGAAGACTATCACGGTTAGAATGCTTAGCCAGTTTTTCTAGAAACAATTCAACCAAGCGGTGACCAGTGCCCCAAATTACGTGATACCGGGGAACGCTATTACCATCGCCATTTAGCCCACGTTCTACCCAGTTTACGGCCGGAAAGAACTTTAAGCCTTTGTCACATAGCCAATGAAATACGCGCTCTGCGGAATTCTGCACGTAGTATTCAGCCCAACGTTTAGGCCATTCATCCTGTTCACTGAACTGAGCGAATGAATGCCAATCTTTTAAGGCAAGTTCAGGAGAATCTTTTATGCCCATACGTTCCTGAAGTGGTGTCCCCACCAAGGCCATACCACCAAACGCCAACTTTGCCAGGCCACCGGAATTACCTTCAATATCTCGATCAACCAACGAGACACTTAGACCTTTTTCCAAGCATTCATGCGCCGCAATTAAACCCGCAATTCCAGCACCAACAATAAGTACATCACTTTTAATAGCTGCCATCTTTCTTGCCTTGTTACCAAATCAATAAACTAAACAAAGTTTGCCAAAGCTCTTTACTTAAGAGGATAGTAAAATTAGCCTAATGGCCTTAGATTGAGACATAGAAGAAATAAAACCATTCTAACAATAATAGCCCTTTACCTGGATTCCACTAGGCATGAGTGAAACCGAAGCATTTATTAGTCACCTATATCGAGCAACCAAGCGCGTTGATATTGAGTATTATCGCCAGTGGGCCCTAAACGAATTACAGTCATTTCTTGATATCGACGCTGCGATCTGGAGCACCGGACATTTAAGTACGCGCACTTTTCACACACACACAACACTTAATCTACCAACTAGTTTTCCAGACACCTTAATAGAACACATTAAAATAAATCCAATCAGCAATAGCTTGTTTGCTCATGCTGGTGAAGCTGTAGATATGGCTGATGTAATTAACGACAGTGACTTTTATCGTTCTGAAATCTATCACTCGGTTTTTGAGCCGCATGGAATAAAACGTATTTTAAGTTCACTACACATAGCTTCAAGAAGCGGTATCTATACCCTTCTCTCTGTGTACCGCACTGACAAAGATAGAAAGTTCTCAGATAACGAAAAGAAAAGACATCAACGAGTATTATTTCATCTTATACAAGCTGCCTCTCATGCTTGCATGCTAAGCATGGAAGATAGGTCGGAGGGCGAGGAGCAGTACTACGCGATATGCGACCGTCACGGCATTTACCATGAGGTCGAAACAGAGTTTCTCGACATAGTCGAGCTTTGCTTTAAAGGAAGTAAGGAATTAAATACGCAAAAGCAAATCCTTCCCTTAAAACTCCCTTTGAATGAACAACAGAGAGAAAAACAGAACTACATCTTTAGCTCTCAGCAGCTGGGAGATCTCTTCCGAATAGGCGTTCGCCAAAGAAATAAACTCGACCAGCTAACCCAAAGGGAGCTAGATGTCGTAAAAGGCGTGACCAAGGGTTTAAGCTTTAAATTAATCGCAAAACAACTCGGCCTGAGCCCATCAACAATATCAAACCATCTATATCGTATTTATCATAAGTTAAATATTAATAGCCGTGAGCAGCTTGCTCAACTCATGGGAGACATAGAGCTAAAATAATTGCTGGTTGATGTAAGTCATTACATAGCAAACGCGCTCATGCCAAACTAGACTAAAGCTACAATAAAGGAGAATCACCAATGAGCCTATATAATAGTATACTCGTCGCTTTAGAGTGCGGCAAAGACGCGCAACAAGTGCTCAACAAAGCATCTGCACTGGCTGAACAAAATCCTTCAGCCAAAATTCATTTAGTTCACGTTGTACTCGACCTGATTGTGGCTGACTGGGCAGGCAGTCCAGGCCAGATACCGCCTCCATTAGATCAAGAAGCTCTCGCACAGTCGGGTGCAGACTACCTTCGCCCCTTCATTGAAGAGGCAGGGCTGGATCCAAATAATCTAATTATGTGCTTTGGGCCACCGGCTCAACAAATCCTTAAACAGGCAGATAACCTAAATGCAGATGTCATTGTTGCAGGTAGTCATAGTCGCCACGGGTTTGAAGTACTGCTAGGCTCTACAGCTCATAAGATTTTGAACCTCGCTGAATGTGATGTACTGCTAGTGCGCTGCCCCAAGAGCTAAATAATCGAAGATGTTGATAGCAGCATCCCAATTTTGGAATGCTGTTTCTCATCCTAGCCTTTGTGACTACCAGTCATTTTATGGCAAAGTAAGCCCTCCTTAATAAATATAAAAATGAGGAATACAATGTCATCAGCCGCGATAACCTATACAGAAACAAACCAAGCAATACCCCAAGAACGTGGACAAGTGATTCTAGGATGCCTTAACGAGTTTGCTCGAGACCCCTTGGCCTTCTTCCACCGTTTAATGTCTACCTACCCGGACATAGTGGAATTCCACATCCCTTTTAACAATATGGCGCTTGTCACAAGTGGTGACTTAAGCCACCAAATTCTTGTAAGCCAAGCAAAAAAATTTAGAAAGTCAGACCGAGACGTTGCTGTCATGGGAACCGTTTTGGGAAAGGGGCTGATAACAAACAATGACCTTGCTAATCATAAGACTCAAAGGAAATTAGTACAGCCAGGCTTCCACTTCCGTAGAATTGAGTCTTACGCTAAAACTATGAGCGATTATACAAGCAGAATGACGCAAGATTGGAAGGCGGGTAACAGGGATATTGCTGATGATATGTTCAAGCTGACAATGTATATCGTCAGCAAGACTCTGTTTGATACAGATATGGAACATATGCAAAGCAATGCAAATAATATTGGTGAAACAATGCACATCGTTCAAACGGAAACTAACAAACGGTTTCAGCAGGCTTTAGTTTTTCCTGACTGGGTTCCCACCCGAGGAAACCGTCGCTTGGTCGCTGCCAAAAAGGCATTGCACAAAACAATTAGCAGTATGATAGAAACAAGAAAGAACTCAGACTTAACAAATGCTGATAAAAAACCAGATATGATGTCAATGCTGCTCGAAGCTAAATACGAAGACGGAAGCAGCATGCCAACCGAGCTCGTGATGGATGAACTAATCACACTATTTACCGCAGGCCATGAAACAACATCAAATGCCTTAAGTTGGACATTCTACTTGCTCGCTCTACATCCAGATATTCAGGCAAAGCTTCATGCCGAGTTAGACAGTGTTTTAAACGATCAAGACGCTCAGTTTGAACACCTAGGTGAGCTTAACTATACTGATATGGTCATTAAGGAATCAATGCGCTTGTTACCGCCAGTCTGGACGCTAAACAACCGACAAGCCAATGACGACATTGACATAGGCTCATATCATATTCCCAAAGATAAAG
Organism: Oleiphilus sp. HI0132; assembly: GCF_001635845.1. Lineage (NCBI taxonomy): Bacteria > Pseudomonadati > Pseudomonadota > Gammaproteobacteria > Oceanospirillales > Oleiphilaceae > Oleiphilus > Oleiphilus sp. HI0132. The sequence continues at coordinate 4,468 of NZ_LWGJ01001681.1, forward strand.
TTATCTTCCTATCACCTTATGCGAACCACTTAAACCCACGTTATTTTGAAAACCCGAACCGCTTCGATCCAGAGCGTTTTTCACCAGAAAACGAGAAAAACATACCAAAGCATGTTTATATACCTTTTGGCTCGGGGCCACGATTTTGCATTGTGCAATCATTTGCGATGATGGAAGCGAAAATAATACTTGCAACAATTATGAGAAGATTCGAAGTCGAATTAGATGAAAACAATGTGTTTGACCCTCAACCTCTCATTACGCTCTCGAATAATAAGGGCATGCAAGTTAAACTAAAAAGCCGAGATAATTAGAGACTTTGCTAATGAAAACTGCGATGGCGCGTCATATTCTTGTAAAAGATGAGCAAACTGCCAACACGATAAAACAAGCCTTGGCTAAAGGGGGTGACTTTGCAAAACTGGCGCGCAAGCACTCTAGCTGCCCTAGCAAAAAGAATGGTGGCGACTTAGGCGAAATTCGGCCTGGTGACTTAGTTAAGCCCGTTGAACAAGTAATTTTCAAAAAAGCATTAAAGACCGTTCACGGTCCAGTAAAGTCAAAATTTGGCTATCACCTGATCGAAGTTTACTTTCGAGGCTAAGATAACAACTAAAAGCTGCCTAAAGCTGCTTTTAGTTGTTATCTTAGATTGACAGCCCTCGTAAGACATTAGCACCAATATCGCCATTAGCACCGATCACCAAAACTTTCATTGTAGATCCTTATTATTCTCTTTTACCTTCCTTGCTATTTCATATGCCAGATTAATGGTCCGCGTTGCATGCACCGGCCTGTTGGGATTCAAGATACGCTTTTACATCCTCGGCGTAACGTTCCTCAACGGGCACAAACTCACCACGTTCATCATCAAAAGCCCTTACGTCTCCGGCACCAATATCGTAGGTCCAGGCATGTAGCTGAATTTTATTGGTAGAAAGTTTGGCAGCAACATGAGGGTGGGTCTTTAAATGCTGCAACTGAAGCAAAACGTTTTCATCAATCAACATAGCCAGACGTTCATCATGGGAGCCCTCTGGCAGCTTTTCCATAACAATCTGATGCGCAGCCTTTGAGTAGCTGAGCCATTGTGTCACATGAGGAAGGTTAGTGAGCGAGTCAGGGTCCATCACGCCGGCCATTGCCCCACAACAGGTGTGTCCACACACAATAATATGTTTGACTTCAAGAACGGCAACAGCATACTCAATCGTTGCCGTGGTACCACCAGTATAGTTGCTATGCGGTGGAACAATATTGCCTGCATTTCGACATATGAATAGTTCCCCTGGTTCCGTCTGAACTAAAAGGTTTGGGTCAATACGAGAATCAGAGCATGTAATAAAAAGAGCTTCTGGATGCTGCCCTTTCACAAGTTGATCGAATAGTTCTTTCTTCTGAGGGTACACTTCGGTTTTGAATCGTACGATTCCACTGGCTATTTTTGGCATATCAATTCTCTATAACTCAATTAACGTGTTGAATAATAGCTTTCTCAACCGGTATAGGGAAGCGATATAGCAAGGAAAAGCCCTAACTAATTTTTTATGTTCGAGCGCCCTATTTTGACGCATAAAAAAACAGGCTCGCGCCTGTTTTTTTATGTATAACAACGTAGAGGGCTTAGTTTCTCGCGGTAATTGTGTAGCTGGAATCTGGATGATACTTGATATCAGACATGTAAATGCTTCCCATAGTTGGGCCGCTAGTATTTCCTTTAACTCGAATATTCTCCATGCTAATTCGAGCAATTTCTGTCGGCATATATATTTTTATACCGCCTTCGTCAGTAATTTCTATAGGCCCTCTTCCTTCCTGGTATTTCAAACCCTCAATAGAAATATCTGCTTCAATCAGGTTAGATATCGGACCAACACCTGCCATGGTTAATACACTGTCCGCTAACTCATAAGCCACTTGCTCATCCTTCGGCTCTTCATATTCATCTTCGTCGTTATATTTATGCTGAAAACCGGCAACCGCTCCGTCAGCATTCTGACCGATGCTAAGCCCCATACCTGGTATTGGACCGAACCCTTGGGCATTAACACCTGCCAAAGCTTCGTCATCAAGCATCTGCATGCCGCCAAACTTACCTAACTGTTCTCGTGTTAGCTCAGCGCTACTGGTGTTATTAATTGGTAAAGCTGCAGCGGGACTCGCAGCCATAGCAAGCATCGGTTGAAACGGCGCCGCAGCCAAAGCAACAAATGCTGCAGTGTAACGGTAACGAGACTGATGCTTAAGTGTTCTATTTAGCTCTTTCTCACTAATCCAGCCTTGCTTAATTAAGACCTCACCAAGCATCATGTTCTCGGAGGCTTGAAGCTGAAGTGCTTGATCAAGTTGCGCTTCGCTAATATAACCGCGGTTTACTAATAAGCGCCCAAGTCTGGATTTTGCTATTTGCTCATTATGCTTAGTCATACTTCCCCCGGGATAGTCGATCTTTATCTTATTAAGGTACTCTGAATCATTAATGGCTTATTAAAATATATACAGCCACCTAAGTAGTTGGTGAAATAATGGCCAGAAAAAGCCAATTTGTATGTGGGAGATTGATTTCGGTCAGTAACAAGATGTTATCCTGTGTCTATTCATGTGAATAGACACCGTTTTTGCTTTATACTAAGCACCGAAAATATTCATAGCTTGCTGATTTAATTAACCTTTC
>NZ_LWGJ01001682.1:0-1695 GCF_001635845.1 Oleiphilus sp. HI0132
AGTAGGCCTAAGCCTGCACCGGCGAGAATCGTTCTCTTATTAAGTAAGGCTGTACGCGAACTCTTCGAAGAAAAAATAAAGGGTAATAGCATCATGGCGCCAAAAGCAAAGCGCCAAAAATTGAAGGCAACGGGAGCCATACCCTCCAAGGCCAAACGCTGAGGTGCAAACCCCAGCCCCCATAGCAAAGCAACCAAGAGTAAAAGCAAATTGATAGGAGAGAAAAGTCGACTCATCAAAAGCCCTAAACGCTACTTTTTAAGCTTGCCGCTGTCGCAAAGCCTCGAACAAACAAATCCCTGTCGCAACGGAAACATTTAAGCTGCTAACACTCCCGATCATTGGAATTTTAGTAAGCTGGTCACAATGCTCTCGCGTCAGGCGACGCAGACCACTGCCTTCAGCACCCATTGCGATAGCAGCAGGGCCTTTAAGATCTGTTTGATAGATATTTTGCTCCGCTTCTCCGGCAGCACCCGTTATCCATACACCAAAGTTTTGTAACCACTTCATGGTACGGGCTAAGTTTGTCACTCGAATGACAGGCACATGCTCAGCGGCACCACAAGCCACCTTCTTTGCAGTGGCATTCAAGGGGGCGGACTTATCCTTCGGCACGATCACGGCATGGACACCCGCCGCATCAGCTGAACGTAAACATGCCCCCAGGTTATGAGGGTCAGTCACGGAATCCAGAATCAATAAAAACGGTGGTTCATCTAGCGCTGAGAGAATATCTTCAAGATCCCCTTCATGCTTCTCAACTTCCCCTTTAATAGTTGCCACAACACCTTGGTGACGACCGCTGACCAACTTGTCTAATTCCTTCCGAGGCACATAGTCACAAGAGAGCCCTTTAGACTGAAGCAAGCGAATAAGCTTTGATAAGCGCTGGTCGTCCCTACCCTGCTGTACCAATACAGAGATAACCGAATCGGCCTCTTTTTGCACTAGGGCCTCAACTGCATGCAAACCAAATACGGTTTCTTGATTCATTAACTCTTAACCTTTTGTTTTAACTTTGCGCTTTCTAATTGCTGGCGTCACCGGCTCTGAATTAGCGTCTGATTTTACCTTGTTAATTTTCTTTAAGGGCTTTTTTACTTGCTTGCTTTTTAAAGCTTCTAGCTTGCTTGGCTTGCGCTTTAAAGGCTGGCTAGATTTAAGCTCTTGAGGCTCTTCTGTCTTCAACTCTGAAGAAGACTTCGGCTTTCTTGACTTGGCTTTTACCGGACGCTCGGTTTTCTTTCTTGCGCCATTTCGGGATTTAACCTTAGGTTTATCACTTCCCTGACGTCTATCCGCTTCTTTACGCCGCTCACCTGCCTTCCGCTTGTCCTGACTGTCGCGCTTGCTACCGCTTTTGGGCTTACCTTTCTTAGGGCGCAATTTGTCACGTGACTTGGAACTTGAGCTCACTAGAACCAGGTCAACCTTGCGCTCTTCCAGATTGATGTTTGAGACCTGAACAAGCACCCTATCACCCAGACCAAAGCGCTTACCTGAGCGTTCACCGATCAGGCGATGCTTCGCTGCATCAAATTGATAATAATCACTGTCTAAAGTCGAGACATGAACTAGACCTTCAGCATATAAATCAGCTAGCTCTACAAAGAAGCCAAAGCCCGTCACGGCAGAGATAATACCCTCAAACTCCTCACCCAAGTGTTGCTGTAGGTACTCACACTTAAGCCA
>NZ_LWGJ01001683.1:0-1016 GCF_001635845.1 Oleiphilus sp. HI0132
TTGTCGAGTGAATTATGAACATTTTGGCCAATATTTTCTTCTTGGCTGTCTGCGCTGATAATGCCACTTGCCTGTTCCACCGGGAGCAAGCGGGTCATGTCATTTCGTGCCGTTAAGGCTTTAACAATACGCCTTAAATTAGCTGTGTTAGCATTGGTTTCATTAGCGATAAGTAGCGTGTCTTGTATATGCTGGGCAATTATATTGCTTTCACGCTCTAATGTTCGCTCTGCGTGATAAGAGAATAATAGCGAGACGGACAGCAAAAATATCGTGCCAATAAGGATACTTGGTATCGCTAACTTGAAGGATAGTGATGTAGTTAGCTTATTCATTTACGTTTGTTGCCACGTCAGTATATGCCCAGTGCTATTCAATGAGGTTAGGGGCTAGGCAATTGACTGATATGTGTCAGGAGTGTGCTGACGTCGATAATTGCTTCGTTAAAGCTTGCCCCTCCTTAAAAATAGCATAACTGTGCATTTTCGCCGTAAAAATGGAGGAATAATTCTTAGGGATAGATCGGTTTTCTTGAGCTATCAGCGTTAACTGAGAGTGTTATTGCGTTATGAAAGCGGGAGCTTGTGTCTTATTGTGATGTTTCCCTGGATTTCTTTGGTCTGATAGGTGCAGTAGCATAGGCTTTGTACGCTTAGACTTGGGAGGACTGGCTGTGTATAGCCTGATAAGTGGCGCTGTAAGGTGCTGAGTGAGTACGACTGTTTATAAAAGCCCAAAGTAAGATGAGGGTGGTAGTCGCGTGCGGGATTATCCTGACAGATAGATTCCAGTGTACCGCGTATCTTTAGAAGAAGAGGGTGCTTGTTTATCGAAAGGTAGGGGGCTGTCTCGAAACTGTCTAGGCCTAGGCTTTCTAGAGAAAAGGGCGAAAGCTTTAATTCTTCAAGCGCTCTGATTTGCCGGGCGAGCTTCTCTTCGCAGAAGTGAGCAGGATCCACCAGTCCGCAAGCAGATAAAGTGATGTGAGGTGCTCTCTGGTAATCAGGTAGTACTAG
>NZ_LWGJ01001684.1:0-995 GCF_001635845.1 Oleiphilus sp. HI0132
GAGAATTAATTTGGCTGAGCTCGCTTAAGCACAATGCACCTAAAGCCATTCCTGCTAAGAAGGCAAAACTGTTTAAGGTATTACCTTGTGTGCGCTTAACAAGGCTCTGAATCATGCTGCTGACACCGGTGATACGACCGTAAAAAAGCATAATAAGGCTGGCCGAAAGACCTATCAGTAATCCACCAATTAATGCGGGTGTTATATTCTCCACGAGTACTCCGAGAAATGTTGTTTAAATTTCGGCGGCAGCATAACAGTTTTTTAGGTCAAAATTTAGGCTTGGGCAAAACCTTTTAGTGTCTGAAAAAAGCGATAAGGTTGATCGATAAGCGGTGTATGCCCGCTGTTTCGGAAAGTGAGAACATCGCAATTGGGGTGATGGTCGGCAATGCGGAGTTGGCCGGTACAGGGGTACATCGTTGATTTAAGCCCAACGACTAATGTCAGCGGGCTATTCAGCTTAGCGATAACGTCGAGCATGTCGTAGTCTTGTTCTATGTAGGCTTTCAGACAGGTGATGTAAACGGGCCAGTTATCGACAGGCATTATTTTGCGGGCCAAAAACTCATTTGAGCATACTCTCCTGGCAATCGCTTTGTGGGATGAGCGAGACAGCGCATCAGAGAAGAAGCTTGCTAAATTATCCCATAACTCTTTTCTTAGTGTTTTGGGGAGGGTGTCGTAGGCTGCCTGAGCCTCAATATAAGGGTCTAGCTTGCCTATTAGGTCTGTCGCTTCGGAGAGTCTTTCTTGGTTTTCTGCGCCAAAAAGCCCCCATTTCCACTCACTATCATTAAGGCATTTGGGACTTTGGTCGATATGTAGATAACGTTCAACCTGATTGTCGCTATATTTTTCCTGGTACTTAAGTGCAACAAAGGCGCCCATTGATATACCAGCTAATTTAAAACTCTCCAGCTCTAAGGAAGTGATTATTTGCTGTAGATCGTCTGCGTAATTGGACATGACGCAATCCCGGTCATGGTTGATGT
>NZ_LWGJ01001685.1:0-904 GCF_001635845.1 Oleiphilus sp. HI0132
TTGCGCAGGATAAACAATTTGACCAAATTATGTCACGCGCATTTACAGCGCTAGATAATATGGTAAAACTATGTAAGCACTTACTTACTGAAAAGGGTGAGTTTTTAGCAATGAAAGGTTTGCATCCAAAAGATGAGATTAATGCACTGCCAATAGATTATCATGTTAAAAACGCAATTAAGTTATGTGTTCCCGCTTGTGAAGAGGACAGGCATTTAATTATCATAGAGAAAACTTCAGCGTAATAAGCATATTGCTATTGAAAGCGTCTATAAGTGAGGGTTACACAGTGCCAGCGAAAATCTATGCGATTACTAACCAGAAGGGGGGGGTTGGAAAAACGACCACCACTGTAAATCTTGCTGCATCGCTGGCTGCGACCAAACGCAGAATTCTCCTTATTGATCTTGATCCGCAGGGAAACGCAACTATGGGTAGCGGGATCAGCAAGAATGAAATTGAATATACGGCCTATGATGTACTGACCAAAAAGGCCGATGTTCAAGAGGTCATTACGCGTTCAGTCGTTGGTAAATACGATGTTATTCCTTCCAATGGCGATCTGACTGCAGCGGAAGTCGAGCTCCTTAATGAGATTGGCCGTGAACATAGACTGAAGCAAGCCTTAAAATCTATTCGTGATGATTATGAATTCGTCTTGATCGACTGTCCTCCTTCTCTAAATATGCTAACCGTTAATGCCTTATCAGCGTCGGACGGCGTTATCATTCCAATGCAATGCGAATATTATGCGCTAGAAGGCTTGGCCGCATTAATGAATACGGTTGAGCAGATTAGAGAAACCATCAATCCGAAGTTAGAAATTTCCGGCATACTTCGTACTATGTATGACCCAAGGAATAGTTTAACCAGAGATGTATCTGATGAACTTCAGGAATATTTC
>NZ_LWGJ01001686.1:0-1143 GCF_001635845.1 Oleiphilus sp. HI0132
GATTTAGGAATATAAGCGCTTGCACCATGACCAATTGAGCGACTTATCGTCTCGGCATCTTCACGAGCAGACACGACAGCAACCGGAATTGAAGGAAATTTCTCACGTACTGTCACCAAGCCAAATAGGTCTTGGCTGCCGGGCATATGCAGATCAAGTAGTAAAAGGTCTAGCTCCGGGTCTTCAGCAATGGCTGCCAGAGTCGTCTCCAGGTCAGACGATTCAGTGATCGTAACGTTTTCAAAGTGGGCGTTAATAATTTCTAACAAGGCACTGCGAAAAAGTGGATGATCATCTGCGATATGAAAATGGTACATAAGTTCTCCGAACAGGATTGAATGTCTGTTCAATGTTTATTATTAGAATACGTTCCTTGGAGAACAGCATAGCCTGACTGGTCATAATTTTCGAGGGGTAGATAATGCCTTTCATCTCCCCTCGAGCAACCCTATAGTTATGAGTCAGTGCGGTTCAAACGACCCTCGATCAGCACATCAACTACTGAAGGGTCGTTCAGCGTTGAGGTATCCCCCAAGTTGCCAAAGTCATCTGCAGCAATTTTGCGAAGGATCCTGCGCATGATCTTGCCAGATCGCGTCTTGGGTAAGGCATCGACCCACTGAATCAGCTCAGGAGTCGCAACGGGCCCCATTTCGACTCTCACATGTTGCTTCAGTAACTCCGTTGCATTGGCTGCAAGTTCAACTCCATCCATCGGCGTCACGTAAACATAGATAGCTTCACCTTTGATATCATGTGGATAACCAACAACAGCTGCTTCCGCCACATCAGGATGAGACACCAAAGCACTCTCTAATTCAGCGGTTCCTAAGCGATGACCTGAAACATTCAAGACATCATCAACACGCCCGGTAATCCAGAAATAGCCATCAGCATCTCGCTTGGCACCGTCGCCTGTAAAGTACATATTGTCATGAGTTGAAAAATAGGTTTCGATAAACCGTGCGTGATCATTCCAGATGGTACGAGCCTGCCCCGGCCAGGAGTCCATAATAACCAAATGACCACTCGTTTCACCTTGGAGAATATCACTATTGGTATCTACCAACTCTGCTTGTATACCAAATAGTGGATGACAGGCAGACCCCGGTTTAGATTCTGTTGCATAGGGTAAAGGCGTCA
>NZ_LWGJ01001687.1:0-677 GCF_001635845.1 Oleiphilus sp. HI0132
AAATAAATATACTGGTGAGCACTTTTGTGGTGCAACCTTGGTGGATGAATACTATGTATTAACGGCATCTCACTGCTACGCCGGGGAGGCTTTGGATAGCATTGTTGCGGTTATTGGTGCGTATGATTTGAGTAACTCGTCTGGGTATGATTTGCCAGAGCAGAGTAATGCTCGAGCCGTTAATCTCATAGAATATAATGAGGCTGAGAATGGCGATTATTTATTGTTTCAGCTTGCTGAGGCTGTGAGTGATGTGCCGACGCTTCCGTTGGCGACAGAGGCAGATATGCGCAAAATTGCTGAAGGTGATTCCTTGCGCGTTATCGGTTGGGGGGATATAGACCCAGACGATAGTGTCGCGACTTACCCGGATGTTCTCCAAGAAGCAGATGTAACGCTAATGAATCATGAGACTTGCCAGGATAATTATGCCGAGATTGGTGATGAGGTGACTGACGACATGATATGTGCGGGTGTTCTAGCTGGTGGTTTAGACTCTTGCCAAGGAGATAGTGGTGGACCTTTGCTTTGGCAGAATGAGAATCGTGACTGGGTTCAGGTTGGTGTTACGAGCTTTGGTGAAGGGTGCGGGCAGGCACAGTACCCGGGAGTTTATACTCGTGTAGCTTCTTATTTGGATGATTTTGAGGGAGTTAAAGAGTGGTCTGATGTTGTGT
>NZ_LWGJ01001688.1:0-1569 GCF_001635845.1 Oleiphilus sp. HI0132
ATAGGTTCAATCGTATTATGCTTATTAGCAATCTGAATCGACCAGCCTTCTTTAGACGCTTAATTGCTTTATAATTATGTGTATTAAGGAGAAAGTATGTCTCAGCGATTTACCGAAGAATTTAAGATCCAAGCAGTTAAGCAAGTTACCGAACATGGCCATTCAGTTTCTAGCGTTTCTGTACGGCTTGGTATAACTGCCAGTTCGCTCTACAACTGGATGAAAGTGCATGGTCCAGATAGTGATGAACACAAAAAACAACTCGACCACGAAAACAAAATTAAGCAGCTAGAAAAAGAGCTTAAGCGTGTCACGATGGAACGCGACATCCTAAAGGAAGCAACCGTATTTTTCGCGGGCGAGTCAAAGAAAAATACGCGTTCGTAAAAAAAAGGCTCAACAATTACCCTGCCAAATTGATGTGTGAGACGCTTTCTATTCAGCGGAGTGGCTTTTATGCTTGGCTGAATCAGCCCAAGTCAAAGCGCCAGATTGAAGATGAACGACTGACAGGGCTTATCAAGCATTCTTGGTTGGAAAGTGGTTGTGTTTACGGCTACCGGAAAGTAACGAGCGATCTGCGTGACTTAGGTGAAACCTGCTGCAAACATCGCGTTGCACGATTGATGAAGCAGGAAGGAATCAGGGCTCAAGTAGGTTACAGAAGGCATAGAGGCCACTATGGCGGCAAACCCGCAATCGTCGCAAGCAACGTATTAGATCGCCAGTTTTCTGTAGCCATGCCAAACCAAACTTTGGTGACTGATATTACTTATATCAGAACTCACGAAGGTTGGCCCTATCTTGCTGTGGTACTGGACTTATATTCTCGTGCCGTAGTTGGTTGGTCTATGAGCTCAAGAATGGAATCCGAGCTTGTTACTCAAGCTCTTCTTGCAGCAGTGTGGCGAAGAAAGCCGCGGAACCAGGTGTTAATACACTCTGATCAAGGCAGTCAGTTTACGGGTTACGAATGGAATGACTTTCTAAGCGCTCACAACCTTAAAGCGAGTATGAGTCGGCGAGGAAATTGCCATGATAACGCAGTAGCGGAGAGCTTCTTTCAGCTTCTCAAGCGTGAGAGAGTAAAGAGGAAAATCTACTCAACAAGAGAGCACGCACGAGCAGATATTTTTGATTACATTGAAATGTTTTATAACTCTAGACGTAAGCATGGGGAAGCTAATAATATGCCTCCACTGGCTTATGAAAAGTTAGAAGAATTCAAACAGAAAAGTGTTTAGTTAAAGCTGGTCGATTCAATCCTTGTGTTGATGACACAAGGATATCGAATAAAGAATGATCAGCCAACTTAGCAAAGTGTTATGTCGGCTTTCGGGTCTTTTGTAATATAAGAAAAGCCAGGCAAATAGGCATGGAAAGCGATGCTCGCGTTATGTCGGTTTTCCTCTTTTAGGTAATGTAAGATATCGAGAAAAATTTTCTTGGATCCTATGAACGGTTTACCCGCAAGGCCAATGTTCTAGTTTTCCAAAAGAGTAGGGNGCAGACACAAAATATTAATGGCCCCGGTTCACATATTGCGAACAAGAGCCATATGCCTTACAC
>NZ_LWGJ01001689.1:0-748 GCF_001635845.1 Oleiphilus sp. HI0132
TTCATCTCGAAAGCTTCTTCAGTGAAGGCGAGTACGATCAGGCCGCGGCAGTGCTCTATGTCTTCTTTTTTGTCATCGCCAGCTTAAGATTCTGGAGTCATCGTCGTAGCTTATTGCTGCTATTGCTAGTCGCGGTGGTGTGGTTATCGACTCAATTGAATTTATACCTGAGTACACAGACCGATCTGATATGGCGCTTTTTAAGCTACGATATCCTGCCTGAACCCTTAAAAGGGGCTGAAACTCTTTGGCAGCTAGAGGCTTGGTATGCGACATGGGACTGGGCTAGCTTTCTGATACAGCAGCAGGTGGCCGAAGGCGTTTGGAATACCTTATTACTGACCATGATTTCATTGGTGGGCAGTGGCATCTTAGCCTTAGTCATGTACCCCTTTATTTCACCCTTATTTTTGAACAAAGGCAGCCGTTATCTGTCACACTTCTTGTTAGTCGTTTTGCGCTCTATACCTGAGCTGATGTTGGTGTTTGTTTTACTGATTATGATGGGTCCCTCGATGGTGCCCGCGATCGTGGCTTTGAGCTTGCACAATGGTGCGATTATCGCGCATTTGATTGGCAACGCATCACGCAACCTTAAGCTAAGACAAGACGCCCCGAAAGGCATTAATCTATATTCCTACGAAGTCACGCCCAGATTATATCGGCCCTTTTTGGCCTTTTTGTTTTACCGCTGGGAGGTGATTCTACGAGAGAGTGCCATACTGGGAATTCTCGGCGTGCATACCTT
>NZ_LWGJ01001690.1:0-1131 GCF_001635845.1 Oleiphilus sp. HI0132
ATTCTGGAACAGGCCAACACCCGCCCTTGGTGGAAGGTGATCATGGCTCAGTTTCAGGATGTAATGATTATGGTGCTACTCTGCGCGGCGGCGATTTCCGGTCTAGTCGGTGAAGCCGTGGATACACTTATTATCCTTTGTATTATTGGCCTCAATGCAATATTGGGCGCTTTTCAAGAATTCCGGGCTGAAAAAGCGATGGCTTCTCTTAGAGCCATGGCGACACTCGAGACGCTGACTTTACGCGATAGCAAATGGCAGACTATTTCCAGCACGCAACTCGTCCCTGGCGATATTATTAGCCTGGAGGCCGGCAACGTAGTGCCTGCCGATGTTCGCCTTGTCGAGGGCAAGGATATTGAGTGTGATGAATCATCACTGACAGGTGAATCTCTTGGTGTTGATAAACGTGTCGAAGCACTTGAACACGAAGATACCTTGCTCGCTGAGCGCAGCAATATGCTATTCAAAGGCACTCAGATCAACAGGGGCTCAGCTCAATGCATTGTCACTGCCACAGGCATGGAAACCGAGCTGGGGAAAATAGCCTCATTGCTAAAAAGCGCTAAACAGAGCCATACGCCACTCCAGAATAGGCTAGCCCTATTCAGTAAGCGTCTCGCTATCAGTATTGTGTTTATATGCCTGGTTGTGATTGTCCTTGGCCTTATTCGGGGTGAACCCTGGTTATTAATGCTGCTAACCGGTATTAGCCTAGCTGTGGCAGCCATTCCCGAAGCCCTACCTGCTGTTGTAAGTATTGCCTTAGCCTTAGGGGCAGCAAAAATGATCAAGATTAATGCCTTGATGCGTAACCTACCTTCTGTCGAGACCTTAGGCTCGGTTAGCTACATCTGCTCTGATAAAACCGGCACTCTCACTCAGAACAAAATGCACGTAGACAAGCTAATTACACCTGAAAGCAAACCTTACGCCCTGAACAGTTTGGCTCAAAGCTCGCACCTTGCACATGTGCTCTCGCTCAACAATGATGTCAGGGTTAGTCGCGAGATAGAGCAGTCTAGTGGCGAACCGACAGAGCTAGCCTTGTTCAACTGCGCAGCCCAAGCTGGCTTCCTAAAAACAGAACTTGAGAAATCGCTTCCGCGCGTTGCCGAGTGTGCCTTTGAC
>NZ_LWGJ01001691.1:0-1016 GCF_001635845.1 Oleiphilus sp. HI0132
CGGAATCTAAATTCAAGGGTTGATCTTCATTCCCTTCTGCTTTGTCTCGATCTTCCAGGCACTTATCACGGATCTCTTTAATCGGATAGTTGCAGGAAAGTAAGTGGGCACTGGCTGGAAGCAAAAAAGTTATCTTGTCATATCGATCTTCATCAATTTCAGATAAGCGAATAGCGTCAAGGGGCTGCTCATCTTTGGCGTGAAAAGCCAAATGCCAATACCACTCAAGCTGTGCCAAATCTTTAGCGTAAGGGAGCGATTTAAGTGCCTCAAAGTCTCCAACATATTCTGGAAACTCGGCACCATAGTGGTCCAGACTCGCTGACGCGGAAGGGTGTGCTTTAACATAACGCAGTGCTAATGCCTGAAAAAACTGCTCACCAACACATTGCAAAAAGGCAGGATAAATATCTGCTAATGCAGAACATAAGTTGCCGTAAACACTGCCGCGATAAATCGCTAAACACTGCTCAGGATCAAGCTTCTCACCCGCTTGAATAAATGCCCCTGGCTTGATATCCGTCTCTAGATTATAGATGCCTGAAATAAAGGCTTGATGAATGTTCGCAAGCTTCATTACCTGGATACCTGCTCTGCAGAAGCAAGACTGGAATACTTTGAGCACTGAGCCATCATGCGGGCTGCGTTGCTCTGCTCTTCCTGCAGAACGGAAAAATCCGGAATATCAGTATCCCATTCAATCAAAGTAGGAATAGGGCCAAATCGCTCCAACGCTGTTTGGTAAAGTTGCCAAACCGGTCCGTGCACTCTTGCGCCATGCGTATCGAGCAAGTGCGTGCCCTGATCTTCGAAGCCCGCCAAGTGCATTTCTTTTATGCGTTTTACAGGCAAAGCCCGAATGTATTCTTGCGGATCAAATTTGTGGTTCATTGCGCTGACATAGATATTATTCACATCACATAAAATATCGCAGTCAGCCTGCTCGGCGACCTCGGACAAAAACTGCACTTCTGCCATCGCATCAACTGTAAAACTTAAATAGCTCGAAACATTTT
>NZ_LWGJ01001692.1:0-5880 GCF_001635845.1 Oleiphilus sp. HI0132
TTATGCACTACACCGTTGCGTAGTACCCTGCTCGGCCTGGTTTGAATGGACAGGAGAGCCCGGGCACAAAATAAAACACCGTTTTTCACCGGCAATAGACGACGTTCTGTTTATGGCAGGAATACTATTTCCACTGAACTCAGGTGGCTTCCAGCTTGTTACCCTCACATGCGAAGCCGACCCTAATTGTGGAATTTATCACCATAGAATGCCTTTGTTAATCGAAGCATCAAAGGTGAAGGACTGGCTGGCACTGCCACGACCAGCCAATGAGATAAATCAATTTCACGATCATCACGCACTCCAGATTCACCCACCGATCAGTTCAACCCCGGCGACCTTCGAGCGCATAAGTGACTAGTAACCAAAACTACATTTTAGCAATCAGAGAATCCGGTAAAACACGCATAAGAGGCGCAACAATCGCCCAAGGCATTCGAGGAAGGGTAGAAGCTTTAACTTTCTTTTCAACCAGATCGGCAAACTGCTTAGCGCCCTGCTCTACATTGATAACAAAGGGCCTGCTGGGCAAACTACGGTTAATTTCCGTATCGATAAAACCGGGGTTAATGACACTCACATCAACATTGTCATTTAAGGTCTCCAGCCTAACCGCCTCCATATAGGTAGCCAAACCCGCTTTTGAAGCAGAATACGCAGCATTTCGTGGTAAACCTCGATAGCCCGCAACGGAAGCGGTTGCCACAATATGCCCACCACCTTGGGTCCGGAATGCTTTAAGCGCAGCCCTGACGGTAGCGATAGCACCATTTAGATTAGTATTGATTACGGCGAGCTGGTCATCTAAAGAGGCAATCTCGGCTTTGCCTGAGCGGGCAATCCCGGCATTAGCAACGATCATATCTAAACGCCCCAAAGAAGATTGAAAGCCCTTAATCACCTCATCCACCTGCGAAGTATCAGTGACATCAAGCGGCGCTATTTCTATCCTTGCTTCAGGGTAGGCTTTATGGATCTCGGCTTTTAATGATTGCAGCAGGGTTTCTCTACGTGCGCTAAGACCAAGATCATAACCTCGCTTTGCCATCTCCCATGCCAAGGCCTTGCCAATACCATCACTGGCTCCGGTTATTACGATTGTTTTATTCATTGCTAGCCTACCCTACAGTTGCTGCGGTCATCTTCAAATGGAGAAGTTCATATATTGTGCAGACGAAAGCCTAGCACAATAGCCAAGCCCAAATCATTAAGGAGGCAACAAAGCGGGATTCACAAAGCAGTAAGTCTATGAATAGTTCTAATCGTCTAGACTTCTCGTTTATGGCAGGCATATAATCCTGACTAGCTGTTCAATAACAACAATAGTGGTGTACATTCACTCTTAGCACCCATTCAATGACGGATCAAATCTATGCCTAGCTCAGACGCTTTTACTCATTACCGCACCTGCAACCTTTGTGAAGCAATGTGCGGTGTCGCGATCAAAGTTGAAGACGCACAGATTATCTCTATAAAGGGCGATCCTGATGACCCGTTAAGCAAAGGCCATATTTGCCCGAAAGCGCTCGCCTTAAAAGATATACAAGAAGACCCGGACCGGCTTAAAGTTCCACAGCTAAAAACCAAAGATGGCTGGAAACCCATCACTTGGAACAGAGCGTTTGATTTAGTTGCAAACAAAATTGGTGATATTCAACAACAGCACGGTAAAAATGCTGTAGGTGCCTACCTTGGTAATCCGAACACCCATCATCACGGCAATATTCTATTTGCACCAATGCTGCTGAAAGCACTGCGTACCCGCAATAAATTTTCTGCCACCTCCAATGACCAGCTACCGCATATGCAGGCAAATCTGGAACTGTTTGGGAATCAATATTTATTCCCAGTGCCTGATATTGATCATATGGATTTGTTTATTCTTCTCGGCAGTAATCCGGCAGCATCAAATGGTAGTTTAATGAGCGCGCCTGACTATTCAGCAAGGCTCAAGAAAATCATTAAGCGTGGCGGTGAGGTGATTCTACTTGACCCAAGAAAGACTGAAACAGTCAAAACAAGTACCGAGCATTTATTCATCAAACCCGGTACCGATGCCTTCCTGATACTCGGAATTATTAACACTTTATTTAATGAGAATTTAATCGAGACAGGCCGGCTATCAAGCCATCTTGAAGGGATCGCCGAAATACAGCTTATCTCGTCCGACTTCAACCCAGAGCACGTGAGCAGCATTACAGGTGTTACCGCCGAAGATATCAGAACACTAGCCCGCAAACTGGCTACCACCCCAAGGGCTTGCCTGTTCGGTAGAATGGGCACCTCAACTCAGGAGTTTGGTGGCCTGGCGACCTGGTTAGTTTATGTGGTAAATATTCTGACAAACCATATGGATGAGCGCGGCGGTTTAATGTTTAGCAAACCCGCAGCAGATATGGTTGAGCTAGCAGCATGGACAGGCCAAAAAGGCCATTATAATCGTTATCAGAGCCTTTCAGGTCTACCGGAATTTGGTGGAGAATTGCCTGCCAGCACCATGGCTGACCAAATCCTCTTGCCTAGTGATGAGCAGATAAAAATGATGATCGTCATGGCTGGCAATCCTGTGCTCAGCAGCCCGAATGGTCAGCACCTTGATCAAGCCCTCGATTCGCTGGATTTCATGGTTTCTATTGATTTTTATATCAATGAAACCTCAAAGCATGCCGATATTATCCTGCCTCCGACTGCGCCTTTGGAGCAGTCTCATTATGATATTGTTTTTAACCTGCTTGGTGTTCGGAATGTCGCTAAATACTCACCCGCCTTATTCGAGGTAGATAAGTCTGCTCGTCATGACTGGCAAATAGCGCTTGAGCTTCAGCACCGACTTGGCAAAGGCAATATTAAGCAAATTATTGGTGAACAATTTTCTTACCAATCACTGAAGCGCTTAGGACCCGACGGCTTATTGGATATCATCCTTCGTACCGGCCCTTATGGTACGCAGCTCCCTGGCACTAGCCAAGCAGGGCGTTTCCTGGTCGATGCCTTACAGGGGTTCTTACCAAGCAAACACCCAGCCCGGAAGATTCTGGATCTCAGCCCTTATGGTTCTCAAAACAGAAGTTTGAGCAAAGGCCTTTGTGTTAGCTCTTTACTTAATTACCCTCACGGTATCGACTTAGGCCCCTTGCAATCTCGCCTACCCGAACGGCTCTACAGCGTGAAGAAACGAATTCGACTCGCACCGAATACTTACTTAAAAGATATGACTCGCCTACGTAAACGCGGCGAGCAACTGCTTGACAGTCACAAAGCCGAAAACGGACAACTCTTATTAATTGGCAGGCGTCACGTCCGCTCTAACAATTCCTGGCTACATAACAGCAGGCGCCTGGTAAAAGGTAAAAATCGCTGTACTCTGATGATCCACCCTGACGACGCGAAACAAGTACAACTTAAAAACGGAGAACTCGCTCACGTAAGTAGCAGAGTTGGACAGCTTGAGATTGAAGTAGAGTTAACTGAAGATATCATGCCGGGCGTTGTCAGCATTCCTCACGGCTGGGGGCACCAGCGCGAAGGTTCAATGCTATCTGTTGCAAGCAAGCGGCCCGGGGTTAGTGTCAATGATCTAACAGACGACAGGTATGTAGACAAACTGAGCGGCACCTCTGTATTGAACGGCGTTCCAGTGCAAGTTCTTAAAGTTGGTCAAGACAAGAGAAAACGTACAACGCGTTCTCGTGCAAATAAATCCAGGGTACGTATGAGTGCCAAGCTTTCTTAGCCGGAATAAGTAAAACATATACTCTTATGCACCAGGTTCTAACATGATTATCGACCCCTCTTTTTTAAGCCCGGATGCATTAGATGGCCTAATAAACGACTATTGTTTAAGAGACTGGGGACTCAATGATGTCGAAGCCCCTTTGGAAACAAGAAAGTCTCAGGTGCAACAGGCGCTAAAGCAAGGCAAACTGGTCATACAATATAGCGAAGAGGAAGAAAGCGCTCATATCATGTCTGCAGACTCTCTCGGCCTGGATAATTAGATTAGATGCCCTTACAAGATCAACACCCGCCGATCATCCCCCACGAACAACTTGCCAAGTTGATTGGTGAATTACGGTTTGATGAACTTCTTCAGCAGCTGGAACAGTTTCTCATAGATGGGCTTGAGTCAAACAAGACAACTGCCAAAGCTAAAATAAATGGCTTTGAGGTCAAGCTCAATTATCGGAATAATACAGTCGAAGGTGCCTGCCAATGTCCAGAGTCTGATGGCTTTGACTTCTGCCCACATTGCGCAGCACTCTGTCTGCATGTTAACCGGAATACCCAGCAAATATCATCTCTCGCCAAAGGCCCCGACAAAAGCCGGGTACTTGCCTACCTGCTTAGTCAAGATAAACAGAACCTAGCAAAAGAGTTCTTATCTTTATTGAGCAAGGACAGTGAGCTATTCGAACGCTATGTGCTCAGGGCATCCTTAAATCAAGGCGAACTAGATTACTCAGGACTGAAAAGCCAGATAACCGAGTTAACACGCAAACCTGAAAAACTGTTCAGCCAACGGCAGGTTAAACACTTTTTCGCAAAAATCGAGCGCTTTCTAGACGAGCTAAACGCTTTGGATCACTATTCTGACGCGGACAAAATGCTCAAACTAATGGAGCATATGCACCAGCGTCTGGTGCGCCTGCTCGATACAATTGATGACAACTCAGAGCAGCGTAGTGAAGCCGTTACGACCTACAGAGCACTGTATAGTAAATTACTATTGCAGCTGCAGGGGCGAGAAGAAACTAAAGCCAAGCGTTTCTTCAAACTATGGGTGAATGATCACCACGCTATTCTACCTCTTGATATTGAAGCCTTCCTGGATCAGAACATAACAAACAAGTTTATATCCCTACTCAATAAAATACTAAAAGATAAACTAGCTAAAAAAACCTCCAAGGCAACTGACGATCTCAAGCAAATCCAGCGAGAAAAAATTCTCCGGTACTTACTCGACACGGCCCTTAAGAAAAACGATACCGACAAGGCCCAACAAATGAGAACTATGATTGAGCAAGGCCGCCAGTAAAGGCTGGCTATTTCCTATCAAAATTGCCCCGTGCTTTTCAGTTTTCATGATAGGATAGCGGGCACATCAATACAGACTACAGCGTACTAAGGAAATATTATGAGCGACAACGCGCCTGAAATAAGCATGAACCCTGATGAACTTTATCTTGAAGAAGTCTATACAGACAACAAAGTCGGCACTATTCGTCGCATGACACCTGTCGATGCAAATGGCGACGCAGACAGCGCTAGACCCGTTCTGTTTATCGGCAGCACTCAAATGATGACGCCAGCTGGACCACTTCCTTTGAACTTCGAACTTCAAGGTTCTACTCTGGGTGAAGCGGCAGCTAACTTTGGCGAAGCAGCAAACAAGTCGCTTGAAGATACAATGAAAGAACTTCAAGAAATGCGTCGTGAGCAGGCTTCTCAGATCGTCGTACCGGGCCAAGGCGGAAGCCAAATCCAAATGCCTTAAAGCATTTTTTCAATGGGGTCAGACTCGATTGAAAAATAGCCATACTTATGTAGGCGGGGCCTCCAGTCGCGCAAACCGAAACCAGGGAATCGTTTGAAAGCCCCGTGGCACAGCAAGCGCCCCGAGGACGGGCCGCCTACAAAGTCATAATACTTATATGTAAAAGTTGGCACGCAGTCTGACCTACTGAAATAGCAGTTTCGACTAGAGCCTACAAATACCCTGCCCAAACTTAGTCAGCAAAGTGCCAAAACTTGCCG
The DNA here is from genome assembly GCF_001635845.1 of Oleiphilus sp. HI0132. NCBI lineage: Bacteria > Pseudomonadati > Pseudomonadota > Gammaproteobacteria > Oceanospirillales > Oleiphilaceae > Oleiphilus > Oleiphilus sp. HI0132. Next base: position 5,755 of record NZ_LWGJ01001692.1, read on the forward strand.
TTGAAGGTTGATTTTGGTTTGGCCGAATGTTACTGGCTTCAAATTCCTGGGTGATGTCTGTAGATGGTGAACAACCAACTTAACAAAGTGTTAAGTCGGCTTTCGGGTCTTCCCTAATATAATTTG
>NZ_LWGJ01001693.1:0-923 GCF_001635845.1 Oleiphilus sp. HI0132
CTCTAGTAGGTGCTTTCTTAAAATACTGCTTGGGTTATATGGCGGTGATAAGAACTTTGTTTTAAGTAGATTAAATGTTGGCGACATAGCTTCAACTGTATTTGTGTTGTGCGTTATTGGCTAAAAGATCGCGTATTTTACCCCAATAATCAATAGGATGCTGGCTAATATTGGCTGCAATATTTCACTTGGTAGTTTTTTGCTCAATTTTGAACCAAAGTGAATGGCAGGAATAGACCCAACTAGCAGGGAGATTAAAAGAACGAAATCCACATTACCAAGCTGCATATGTCCCAACCCGGCTATGAGCGTAAGCGGTACCGCGTGGGCAATATCAGTTCCGATGATAGTAACGGGGTTTAAGCGTGGATAAAGCATCATCAAAACTGCTGCACCAAATGCGCCAGCCCCAACAGACGTTAGGGTTACACAAATACCGAGAATAAACCCTGCAAATACAGTTAATAAGCCTTGGTATTTTTTAAGCTTATGACGCTCATTACTGCTTAGATTAAATGAACGGGTAAGGCGAGGTTTTATAAGAATTACCAGGGCGGTCATTATTAACATACAGCCAAGCACAGTTAATAAGATGTGTTGATAGCTGGACGGATCACCAAAGTGGTTCTTCAGCATGTAGACTGTAACAAGTGAAGCCGGGATACTGCCTAAGCCTAATCTAAATACTATCTGCCAGTTAACAGTAGACTGTTTCGCATGCGAAATTACACCGCTCGCCTTTGTTGCGGCGGCATAAATTAGATCCGTTCCAATGGCGATATGAGTCGGGAAACCGAAGAGTATAAGAAGCGGCGTCATTAAGGACCCGCCACCGACACCCGTCACCCCAACCGCAAAACCAACACCGGCTCCGGCAAGCACGTACGTAATAAAATCACCTAAAGCAAGAAATTCCATGATTA
>NZ_LWGJ01001694.1:0-1041 GCF_001635845.1 Oleiphilus sp. HI0132
TGAGCTTCAACACCAATGGTTATTTCCTGAATTTTCTTGGGGGTGCCAAGCTTTGACGTTTCCTGTACTGGTTCACTTTGAAGAGCGACAAAGCCAACTCCAGCGAGTACAGAGACGCCAGCAATCATCTTAGCATTACGAGATCTTATTATTTTCACTATCCATCCGCCTGGAGTATTTAATTACTTTGTGAGTCATAGAACGAATAGGAAAAATAATACGGCGAGTATGTATTTTATTAACCCGCCCATTTGGGGGGTATTAGTGATTTATGAGAACTAGGTTATACCCCATATGTCGGTATTGCTATTGGCACCCCACCCAATCCTGACTCTTCATTGCGGCTCCTTAAAGAAAGTCTATGCAGTAATGACAAATGCAAAGACCGAAGCAGTAAGCGTCAGGATCAAGTCTAAGTGGACTAAAAAATTCACCCTCAAGCTACAGTATTTGGTAATAGTTGCTGTAAGAGTGTATTGCAATCTTGTTCTGGCATAAATTTGGGAACAGGATAATTGAAATAGGCTTCGCTCATGGCATCTTTAACGATGGAAGGAAAGTCTTCTTCTTGAAGCTCAGCAATCGTTTCCGGGATATCGACCGCTTTATTAAACGCAAAAAGATACTCTACCACTCTCTTTGCTGATTGTTTTGTGTCGTCTCCTTGTTGCACGATGCCAACTTCTTGTGCAATCGTTGCCAGCTTGACTTCAATTGAAGGCGCTGAATATTGAATCACATGCGGTAATACAATTGCATTACCCAAGCCGTGGGCAACACCATACTTCGCACCCAATTGATGAGAAATAGCATGTACGTAGCCCAGTGATGCTTTCGTAAACGCTAGTCCTGCTTTGTAAGAAGCTAATGCCAGCGCACTTCGTGCCTCAATATTACTTCCATCCTTAAAAGCAATAGGCAGGTTTTTGAATATTAAACGAATAGCTGCGAGGGCTTGCTCGTCTGTGTAAGCACTACCACTTCTTCCGACATACGCTTCAATAGCATGGGTTAAGGCGTCCATTCCTGTCGCTGCCGTCA
>NZ_LWGJ01001695.1:0-979 GCF_001635845.1 Oleiphilus sp. HI0132
ATGTCTCGAATATCGGGTGATAGTGTCAACAGTTCATATACTGCAACACGGCCTTTATGGCCTGTCATATGGCAGTTATCACAACCAGCGCCCTGATAGAATACTTCATCCTCACTCAGACCCAAAGCTTTCCGTACAATAGGGGATACCTGCTCTTCTTCCAGGCAGTGAGGACAATTCCGTTTAACAAGTCTTTGAGCCAGTACCGCTAGTAGCGTTGCATTTAGGAGATAGGCTTGTACGCCGATTTCAAGTAGACGGGTAATGGTCGAAGCGGCACTGTTGGTATGTAAGGTTGATAACACCAAATGCCCTGTAAGTGAGCTTTCTACTGCCATTTTAGCTGTTTCTTCATCTCGTATTTCACCGATCATAATGGCGTCTGGGTCGTGGCGAAGAATATTTTTGAGTGCACGTGCAAAGCTATAATCTATGGCATTGTTGACCTGGATTTGCAGAATATCATCGATATGGAATTCAACCGGATCTTCAACGGTGATGATATTGATTTCACGTTGTTTGATGGATTCGAGTGCCGCATAAAGTGTGGTGCTTTTTCCGGAGCCAGTAGGGCCGGTCACTAAAATCAGGCCACTGCTTTTGTTAACGAGTTGGGTAAACAGTTCCGAGTCTTTTTCATTGAATCCTATGGCATCGATATTATTGATACTGGTCGAAGTATCGAGGAGACGGATTACTACGCTTTCTCCATGAATAGTCGGCATGATCGATACGCGCAAATCAATCGATTTATCTTTGCTAGTGATTTTGGTCCGACCATCTTGAGGCAAACGATGCTCAGCGATATTCATTCCTGAGATAATCTTGATACGGGCAACAGCGGCAGGCAACATTTTAATATCAAAGTTGCGTATTTTTAGCAGACTGCCATCAATACGGTAGAGAATATCAACGCTTTTTTCTTTGGGCCTGATATGTATGTCTGATGCTCTGCGGGTTACCGCATCGGCGATCAAAT
>NZ_LWGJ01001696.1:0-1417 GCF_001635845.1 Oleiphilus sp. HI0132
AATTGATGGCTAAATACCCCGACATCACTCAGGCAGCAGAGCCTGCTGAAGCACTACCTGTTCAGGATGTTGTTGTGATTGGTGGTGGCCCGGCAGGTGCAGCATCAGCGGTGTATAGTGCTCGAAAAGGTTTGAAAGTAGCGATCATCGCAGATCGGATTGGTGGACAGGTGAAAGACACTATGGGGATCGAAAACCTGATCTCTGTGCCTAAAACAACCGGCCCGGAATTGTCTACGGCTTTGGAGCAGCATATTAAAGAATATGACGTGACCGTCAGAGAACACTTACGAGTCGCGAACATCGAGAAAGGCCAGGGGGGTGAAAACCATAAGATTGAACTCTCTTCGGGTGAAGTGATCGAAACCAAGACGGTGATTGTTGCGACCGGTGCAAAGTGGAGAGAGCTTGGCATTCCTGGCGAGAAGGAAAACATAGGTCAAGGTGTTGCTTACTGCCCGCACTGTGACGGACCGTTCTTTAAAGGTAAGGATGTTGCTGTTATTGGTGGCGGAAATTCAGGTGTTGAAGCGGCTTTGGATTTAGCTGGTATCGTAAAATCTGTCACAATCTACGAGTTTATGCCTGAATTAAAGGCTGACAAAGTCTTGGTTGAGCAAGCTAAAAAACGTGAGAATATTACTATTCTGCGTAATGTAGCGACCAAAGAAGTCTTGGCTGAAGGTGGCAAGGTTGTTGCCTTAGCATACGAAGATCGTGATAGTGGTGAAATTAAGCGCCAGGAATTATCAGGCATTTTCGTCCAAATAGGCTTGGTGCCCAATAGTGGCTTCCTGGAAGGCATTGTAGAAATGAACGCCTATGGCGAGGTAATTGTAGACGCCAAAGGTCAGACTGACGTACCAGGAATCTTTGCCTGCGGTGACGTGACGACCGTGCCTTATAAACAGATCGTGATCGCTATGGGGGAAGGTGCCAAAGCTTCTCTTGCAGCCTTTGACTACTTGCTAATGCAAGGCTAGCCTAAAAAAGCCAGTCCCAGGTATATTGAGCCAATTGGGGCTGGCTTTGTTTTACTAGCGGTAAATCTTCTCTAGACTTTACTTTCTGCTCTGTTATGTTTGTATCAGACCATGACATAGCCAAGCAGACCCTTAATGAAAATTATTGAGCCCAATCTCTGTAATTGTGAATCCTTAGTGGATTTGATCTATGCAGAAACCTCCAAGAATCTTGATGAGCGATTTGTTCGCGCGGTCGGCAAGTTATTAAATCCCGGTTATGTCCGTTTATGTCTTGGGGATTATAGACACAGCACTGAGCTTGTCGTGCTCGCCACTTATCAGCCAGTCTCTGGTGCTAAATCCGAATCAAAGGTTTCACTTAATACCAAGGCTCTAGCAGAGCCGGAAACGGTATTTCCGATACATTTGAGTACCGGGCAAGAAATTAGCAT
>NZ_LWGJ01001697.1:0-1254 GCF_001635845.1 Oleiphilus sp. HI0132
GTCGAAGTTTTTCTCATCTTTTACAAGGCACAAGCGGCTTAAATAGTAAAACTCATCGATATCAGCAAAGACTATATTTTTCTCAAGCGCCTCCATTAAGTCTAAGAACTCCTTAAGCGTTGCTGGAACCTTAGAACGGCGCACTTCCTGAAAAAACTCTATTAACATCGAGATACCTCTTTTCTACTAATACAAACCGATTGCGAGTAAAAAATACTTTTAGGCTAACCCTTGCGCCTTGCCATAAATGCCAAGCGCTGCAGCAAGTGGACATCCTGTTCATTCTTAATCAATGCACCATACAAGGGTGGTATTGCTTTAGAGGGGTCTCGCTCTTGTAGAATTTGTTCGGATACTTCGTCAGCCATCAATAGTTTAAGCCAATCGATCAATTCGCTTGTTGAAGGCTTTTTCTTCAAGCCAGGAACTTTACGCACATCAAAAAACACATCGAGCGCCTCTTTAACCAAGCTCTGCTTCAAGCCGGGGTAGTGAACCTCCACAATTTTCTCCATTGTTTCGTGGTCTGGGAAGTTGATGTAATGGAAAAAGCAGCGTCTTAGGAATGCGTCCGGTAGTTCTTTTTCGTTGTTACTGGTAATCAATACAATTGGTCGATTTTTCGCCACAACACGTTCTTGTGTCTCGTAAACAAAAAATTCCATTTTATCGATTTCAAGAAGCAAATCGTTTGGAAACTCGATATCGGCTTTATCAATTTCATCAATCAATAGCACAACACGCTCTTCTGCTTCGAAGGCTTCCCACAACTTCCCTTTCACTATGTAGTTAGATATATCGTGAACACGGTCATTTCCTAACTGGGAATCTCTTAGACGTGACACAGCATCATATTCGTACAAGCCCTGCTGAGCCTTTGTTGTCGACTTGATGTGCCACTGAATTAAACGCGTGCCAAGTGATTCTGCTAACTGCTCAGCCAGCATAGTTTTACCAGTACCTGGCTCACCCTTAATAAGAAGAGGCTTTTCTAATTGAATCGCAGCATTTACAGCCATCTGTAAATCACCGGTCGCTACATAATCGCTAGTACCCTTAAAACTCATACTAATACCTTTTGATATAGACTCTTTGCCTCAAGCAGCCAAGACAAACTAAAACCAACAAATAGACAGACTGAAACTAAAGCCTGAATAGGAAAAACGTGAATTCTATTCTAGTTTTAAGTGCAACGGAAATCCTGGCAATAGATTATTTCAACAACAGTGTGTTCCAGAAACCATCCATATTGAG
>NZ_LWGJ01001698.1:0-1078 GCF_001635845.1 Oleiphilus sp. HI0132
TCTAAGAAAGCTTATGTTTGGGATGACACAGGCCTACCTGAAAACTTCAAAGTAGAAGACGTTCCAGCCGATATGGTTGACGATGTAGACATGTATCACGAGCAGTTGATTGAAACAGCTGTTGAGGTTGATGACGACATCATGATGGCGTACATGGAAGGCGAAATGCCAACTACGGAACAGATCAAAGCCTGTATTCGTAAAGGTACTAATGACCTGACATTCTTCCCTACTTACTGTGGCTCTGCATTTAAGAACAAAGGTATCCAGTTAATTCTTGATGCTGTTGTTGACTACTTGCCTTCACCCACAGAAGTTATTCCTCAGCCATTGACTGATGAAGTGGGCGAGCCAACTGGCGAAGTTGCTACAGTTGCTGTTGACGAGCCATTCCGCGCACTTGCATTTAAGATCATGGATGACCGTTTCGGCGCACTTACCTTTATCCGAGTTTATTCAGGTAAGCTGAACAAAGGCGACACAGTACTTAACTCCTTCACAGGTAAGACTGAGCGTATCGGCCGTATGTGTGAGATGGAAGCTGAAGATCGTAACGAGCTAGATTCAGCTCAAGCTGGTGACATCCTTGCAATCGTCGGCATGAAAAACGTTCAAACAGGTCACACACTTTGTGATCCCAAGCACGAATGTACACTTGAAGCGATGGTCTTCCCTGAGCCAGTAATCTCGATTGCTGTTAAGCCTAAAGACAAAGGCGGTTCTGAGAAAATGGGTATCGCGATCGGTAAGATGGTTGCAGAAGATCCAACATTCCAGGTTCACACTGACGAAGACTCAGGTGAAACAATTCTACGCGGAATGGGTGAGCTTCACCTAGACATCAAAGTAGACATCCTGAACCGTACTTATGGCGTTGAGCTAGAAGTTGGTGAACCTCAGGTTGCATACCGTGAAACAATCACGGCTGAAGTTGAAGATTCATATACGCACAAGAAGCAGTCTGGTGGTTCTGGTCAGTTCGGTAAGATCGATTACCGTATCAAGCCAGGTGAGCAGAATTCTGGTTTCACATTCTCATCTACAGTAGCTGGGAAGAATTCCTTAGGTACGTTACCAC
>NZ_LWGJ01001699.1:0-861 GCF_001635845.1 Oleiphilus sp. HI0132
CATATAACTTGGGAACTTATGTTGAGCAGATTAACGCCTACAAAGCTGAGGCAATAGTTTCTTATGTCAACCCTTTGGTAACGTTGGCAGATTATATTATCGAGAATGATATAACCATTAAATCACCTAAGTCGATTTTGACTGGCGCCGAACCATTATATGAGTTTCAGCGGGAAAAAATCGAAAGAGCTTTCCGAGCGCCAGTATATAATACTTACGGTTGTCGGGAGTTTATGTTGATTGGTTCGGAGTGCAAAGAAAAGAATGGTTTGCATACAAATATTGATCACCTTGTTGTAGAGCTGTTGGGAGATCAAAATAAAGTGATTTCTGAAGCCGGAGTGTCTGGTGATGTGGTGGTAACCGACTTGCACAATTACGGCTTTCCACTTATTCGGTATCGAAATGGGGATCGTGCGACGATTTCTTCTGCTACCACTTGTCAGTGTGGTTCGCCTTTCCCGCTGCTTCAATCTATTGATGGCCGTAAGCTGGACGTGATTAAGACGCCCGATGGGAGAACTATTCCGGGCGAGTTTTTTCCTCATTTGCTAAAGGATTTCACCAGTATCAAACAGTTTCAGGTTGTGCAAAATACCTTGGATAGTGTTGATATTTTCTTGGTTTTATTTTCGGAGGATTCTGATCAGTTAAAACGAGTCAAACACTTAGTTGAAGAAAATGTTGGTAGCGAAGTGCTTGTGAATATTGAACTCGTTCCTGAGATCGCCTTAACATCAAGTGGTAAGCTGAGAGTCACTATCAGTAATTTATCATGAAGCTTCTTATCGTTACGAACTTATACCCACTGCCATGGGAACCGAATCGCGCAACTTTTAATAAGCAGCAGTTTGACCGCTT
>NZ_LWGJ01001700.1:0-864 GCF_001635845.1 Oleiphilus sp. HI0132
AACACTGAAAGGGTCATCCAAATCAGCTAAACGCTCTGCCGTAGCAGTATCACGTGAGTCAGCCAAAAATCTGTATGCCTGTAACAAACCTGATGGCCCGACAAACTTGTCAGGATTCCACCAGAATGATGGGCAAGCTGTTGAACAACAAGCACATAAGATACATTCATACAATCCATCCAGCTTTTCACGATCTTGAGGCGTCTGTATACGCTCAATAGCAGGTGCTGGCGTATCATTAATCAAGAATGGCTTAATTTTCTCGTATTGCTTGTAGAACATAGACATATCTACAACCAAGTCACGAATAACCGGCAAGCCCGGCAAAGGACGAATGATTAACTTGTTACCCTTCACAACTTCTGAAAGAGGTGTAATACAAGCCAATCCATTCTTACCATTCATGTTCAAACCATCTGAACCACAAACACCTTCACGACAAGAGCGGCGGTAAGCCAGTGATGGATCTTTTTCCTTAAGCAAGCCCAGGACATCAAGAACCATCAAATCTTTCCCTTCAGGGATCTGTAACTCAACATCCTGCATATAGGGTGCAGTGTCTTGTTCAGGATTATAGCGATATAAACTTACTAACATCTTCCAAATCTCCCCTTAGTAAGAGCGTACTTTTGGTGGGAACGCATCAACGGTCTTAGGCGAGAAATTAACATCACGCTTACCAACGCGCTTCTCTAGAGGGAAGTACATTGAGTGTTTCAACCAGTTTTCATCATCACGCTCAGTAAAATCATTACGAGCATGAGCACCACGACTTTCTTTACGTCCTTCTGCAGCTACAGCTGTTGCGTAAGCAACTTCGAACAAGTTATCCAGCTCAAGCGCTTCGATACGAGCAGTATTGAA
>NZ_LWGJ01001701.1:0-839 GCF_001635845.1 Oleiphilus sp. HI0132
CCCTGGGAACACAGCTACCAGCCCTACGATATTACGCACGTTCTTACGCAGTTACAGCTTTTGTTCTTCTCGGCTCTAGCGTTTGTATGGTTAAACCTGCGCAATCTATACCCGCCAGAACTACCTTCCACAAATCTGGATGCTGACTGGTTATACCGAAAGCTTGCTCCCGCGTTTGTAAAAAGGCTAGCATGCACGATCTATTGCACCTATGAAAAGATTGAAAAATCACTCGCTTATTCAATTAAGCAAATGATTCAAAACTCTTATGACACCAAAGCTGGAAAACCAAAAGGATACTTTGCAAGGCTATGGCCAACTGAGACCATGGTTGTTTGGGTCGCCATTTTGCTAGCAGTATATTTAATGATTTATTACTTTCCTGAGCTGCTCTAATCGAGCAGCTTTTCAACTAAGTAAATCTTTATTAGCTCCAAGAGTCCCTAGCTAGGTTGTATTCTATTTTGCGTACATAGATCATAATACCTCCGGTTACACTCCCTCGTTTTTTGACATATTTGCCTTCGGTTTCTAGGCTTTATATTAGCCTCTACTCATTACAGGGACTTAAAGCTATGAGATTACCATCCTATTTATTCCGCCTAGTATTACTATGTTTTGCCACCTTTGGCTCCAATATCATATTGGCAGACCCTGTCTGGATCGACGTGAGAAGTAAAATTGAACACACTTTCGACCATATAGATGGTGACCTACGTGCCACCCACAACGAAATCGTTCCTATAGTTAGCCGGCAGTATCCCGACAAAAACACTGAGATTGTTGTTTATTGCGCCAGGGGTGTGCGCGCGGAAAAAGCGAAGAATGCTTTGATTGCA
>NZ_LWGJ01001702.1:0-672 GCF_001635845.1 Oleiphilus sp. HI0132
ACGCTATATCAGTGTCGAGTGTTACCGAATCAAGCTCTATTGCTAAAGAGCATTGGCTAAGGCATTCGCGCTAACTTGCTGTAAAGAAATAAAGTCTAATAAGACTTCAGCACTTTCCTCAACGATAAAGTCTGGTTCTTGTGCTTTGTCTGTTTCAATAGGCTTTTCATCTTCGCTGTCACGCCAGGCCTGAAGAGATTCAAATTCTGGCTTTTGTTCAAGTCGGCGGCGCTTGTTAAGTAAGTCCAAGCGTGCCTTGTCGAAGGCTTCGTCTTCGGTTTTTCGTTTTTGTTCGTTAATCGTTACTTTTTCTATACCGCGCTGAGATTCTAGTAATTCTATTTCTTCTAACAAAAGTACGTATTCAGGATGTTGTGTAATACGTGTGATATGGCTCTCGGCTAGTTTTTGGCTAAGCGGGCTCAAGGCGCCCACCTTGCTAAATTTGGCTGAAGCAATGGAGTCCCACTCAAGTGCGTGATCCAGGGCATCTTCACCTACTTTCGAAGTATCAATGGTGTCAGGTAAAATAATATCCGGGACAACGCCTTTGTGCTGGGTGCTAGCGCCAGAGATTCTATAAAACTTGGCTTGTGTTATTTTTAACTGGCCATGGTTAAGTGGGCGAACTGCTTGTACAGTCCCTTTGCCGAATGTTGGTGTACCCATTAC